>NZ_JAMYSE010000118.1:0-17628 GCF_040321795.1 Mesorhizobium sp. M0244
CTCAGCCTATCCCCGAACTCGAAACCGACCAATGGATCGTCACCCATCATGAGGAACGTCACTCCCCGCCGGTACGAAAAGTCGCCGACCGGATTGCCGGCTTGATGCGGGCGCACCAGCCGCTGTTTCGCGGCGAGACGCCGATCCAGTAAGCTCCAGGCGTCGATCGGCCGCCAGCTGAGCCGCACGCTGGCACTCATGCCCTGGCCGGGCTCCAGCGCCGTCAGGCCTTGGCCGTGATGCGCGTCGACCGGATGTGACACCGGTTCTCGACCGCTAGATAGCGGGTCTAAGCGATTGGTTTCATTGTCAGCTTCCGTCCAGATTTGTTGCGGGAATGCCCACCGCGTTACTCCTGCTATGGAGATGCCTAGGATTTTCGCGATCTCTGCATCTTCTTGCCGCGTGCCGCCCAGTGGATGAGCGGCACGCCCGGCAAGGCTTGAATACAGGAACGAATTCCACTTGGAAGCTGGTACGCCGACAATCTATTCAGCGGCCTCAACGAACTGAACTGGGATGTAATTCAGGATAGGCCCGAGCCACCGCTCGACCTCCGCAATTGGCATGTCTTTGCGCCGTGCATAGTCCTCCACCTGATCGCGCTCGATCTTGGCCACCCCGAAATAGTAGCTTTCCGGATGGGCGAGATAGATGCCGGAAACCGAGGAGCCGGGCCACATGGCATAGCTTTCGGTCAAGGTGACCCCTGCGTGGCGTTCGCCGCCGAGCAGCCTGAACAGTGTCGCCTTCTCGGTATGGTCGGGCTGCGCCGGATAGCCGGGCGCCGGCCTGATGCCGCAATAGGGTTCGCCGATCAGATCCTCCGGGGCCAGGTTCTCGTCCGGCGCATAGCCCCACAACTCTTTTCGGACACGCTCGTGCAGCCGCTCGGCGAAGGCTTCGGCGAAGCGGTCGGCGAGCGCCTTCACCATTATCGAGGAATAATCGTCATTGGCCCGCTCGAAACGCTCGGCGATCGCTACTTCCTCGATGCCGGCGGTCACGATGAAGCCGCCGAGATAATCGGCCTTGCCACTTTCGAACGGCGCGACGAAATCCGACAGGGCGACGTTGGCCTTGCCGTCGCGCTTGGTCAGTTGCTGGCGCAGCGTGAAGAAGGTCGCCAGCTCCTGCGAACGCGTGTCGTCGGTGAAAAGCCTGATGTCGTCGCCGACGGCGTTGGCCGGCCAGAAGCCGATCACGCCTTTCGGTGCGAACCATTTTTCCGCGATGATCTGCTTCAGCATCGCCTGTGCATCCTCGAAGAGCTGGCGCGCCGCCGGCCCTTGTGCCTCGTCTTCGAGAATCTTCGGATAGCGCCCCCTCATCTCCCAGGTCTGGAAGAACGGCGTCCAGTCGATATAGCGGGCGAGTTCGGCGAGGTCCCAGGTGTCGAAAACCTGCAGCCCAAGGAAGGAGGGTTTTTGCGGGACATAGCCCGACCAGTCGATCTTGTGGGCGTTTGCCCTTGCCTTGGCGAGCGGTAGGCGCAGCTTGTCGGCTTCGCTGCGCGCATGCGCGTCGGCCACCTTCCTGTATTCGGCACGCACCGTGTCGACAAAGCCGCCCTTGGCATCGTTGGACAGCAATGACGAGACGACGCCGACGGCGCGGCTGGCATCTGTGACGTAGACCGTCTGGCCGCGCTCATAGCGCGGGTGGATCTTGACCGCCGTGTGAACGCGGCTGGTCGTGGCGCCGCCAATCAGCAACGGAATGTCGAAACCTTCGCGCTCCATTTCGGAGGCGACATGCGCCATCTCGTCGAGCGACGGCGTGATCAGGCCGGAGAGGCCGATGATGTCGACGTTTTGCTCGCGCGCCGTCTGCAGAATCTTGGTCGCCGGCACCATGACGCCGAGATCGATGATCTCGTAGTTGTTGCAGGCGAGCACGACGCCGACGATGTTCTTGCCGATGTCGTGGACGTCGCCCTTGACCGTCGCCATCAGGATTTTTCCGGCGGTCTGGCGTTCGCCGGTGTCGATGCCGTTGGCGGCGTTGGCCAGCTTCTCGGCTTCCATGTGCGGCAGCAGCCCGGCGACCGCCTGTTTCATCACGCGCGCGGACTTGACCACCTGCGGCAGGAACATCTTTCCGGCACCGAACAGGTCGCCGACGACGTTCATGCCGGCCATCAGCGGGCCCTCGATGACATGCAGCGGGCGCTCGGCGGCAAGCCGCGCCTCGTCGGTATCGGCGTCGATGAACTCGGTTATGCCGTTGACCAGCGCATGCGAAATGCGCTTGTCGACAGTCCACTCCCGCCAGGCGAGATCGCGTTCCTTGGCCTCCTTGCCGGCGGTTCCCTTGAAGCGCTCGGCAAGTTCCAGCATCCGCTCGGTGGCGCTGCCGCCGCCCGCCGGCTGGCGGTTGTTGACGACGTCCTCGCAGGCTTCGCGCAGGTCCGGATCGATCGATTCGTAGACGGCAAGTTGGCCGGCATTGACGATGCCCATGTCCATGCCGGCTTGGATGGCGTGGTAGAGGAACACGGCATGCATGGCCTCGCGCACCGGTTCGTTGCCGCGAAACGAGAAGGACAGATTCGAGACGCCACCCGAAATGTGGACGTGAGGCAAGGTCCGGATGATCTCCCGCGTCGCCTCAATGAAGTCGACCCCGTAATTGTTGTGCTCATCGATGCCGGTGGCGATGGCGAAGATGTTCGGGTCGAAAACGATATCTTCCGGCGGGAAGCCGGCCTGCTCGGTCAGGAGCTTGTAAGCGCGGGTGCAGATGGCGACTTTTCGCGCCTGCGTGTCCGCCTGGCCTTCCTCGTCGAACGCCATGACGACGACAGCCGCGCCATAGGCGCGCACCAGCTTCGCATGATGTAGGAAGGCCCCCTCGCCTTCCTTCATCGAGATGGAATTGACCAGCGGCTTACCCTGCACGCATTTCAGGCCGGCCTCGATGATCTCCCATTTCGAACTGTCGATCATCACCGGCACGCGGGCGATGTCCGGCTCGGCGGCGATCAAGCTGAGATATTCGACCATCGCCTTCTTCGAATCGATCAGACCCTCGTCCATGTTGATGTCGACGATCTGGGCACCATTGGAGACCTGATCGCGCGCGATGTCGAGGGCGGCGGGGTAGTCGCCGGCGGTGATCAGTTTCCTGAATTTCGCCGAGCCGGTGACGTTAGTGCGCTCGCCGACATTGACGAACGGAATTTCCTTGGTGAGCGTGAAGGGTTCCAGACCTGACAGGCGCATTTTGCGCTCGATCTCCGGAATGGCGCGCGGCGGATATTTCCTCACCGCCGCTGCGATGGCGCGGATGTGGTCCGGCGTCGAGCCGCAGCAGCCGCCGACGACATTGACCAATCCGTCGCTCGCGAATCCTTCGATCTGCGCCGCCATGAATTCCGGGCTCTCGTCGTAGCGGCCGAACTCGTTGGGCAGGCCGGCATTGGGATAGGCACAGGTGAAGGTGTTGGCGACGCCGGAAATCTCGGCGAGATGTGCGCGCATGGCGTTGGCGCCGAGCGCGCAGTTGAGGCCGACTGTGAACGGATTGGCGTGGCGGATCGAATGCCAGAAGGCCGTCGGTGTCTGGCCCGACAGCGTGCGGCCCGACAGGTCGGTGATCGTGCCCGAGATCATGACCGGAAGATGCACGCCCTTTTCGAGGAATATCTCGTTGCAGGCGAAGATCGCCGCCTTGGCGTTCAGCGTGTCGAAGATCGTCTCGATCAGGATGATGTCGGCGCCGCCGTCGATCAGGCCGCGCAACTGCTCGCCATAGGCGATGCGCAGATCGTCGAAGCTGACGGCGCGATAGCCGGGGTTGTTGACGTCCGGCGACATCGAGGCGGTGCGGTTGGTCGGTCCCAGCGCGCCGGCGACGAAGCGTCGCTTGCCGTCTTCCTGTTGGGCGCGAATGCAGGCCCGCCGCACCAGACGGGCTCCGTCCCGGTTAAGGTCATAGACCGCGTCCTCCATGCCGTAATCGGCCTGGGCGATCGGCGTGGAGGAGAAGGTGTTGGTCTCGATGATGTCCGCGCCGGCAATCGCGTACTGGTAGTGGATTTCCTCGATCGCTTTCGGCTGCGTCAGGATCAGCAGGTCGTTGTTGCCCTGCTGATGGCAGGCGCAGCCGACGAACTTGTCGCCGCGGAACTGTTCCTCCTTGAAGCCAAGCCCCTGGATCTGCGTGCCCATCGCGCCGTCGAGAATGAGGATTCGTTCGCGCGCGGCCGATTCCAAGGCAGAACGAATCTCCGATCCATCCGCTTTGGCGACGACGGGTCCGAAAAGGGAATCCAAGGATGATTCAGAATGCACCGCAGTGAGCCTCGGCTTCAAAGATCATACACTGTGACATAAACATATCTTTATGTCAATATATGATGTGCTCATCGTAACCTTTGATACGTCATCTCATTCCCCCAAATTCCGTCAGGGCGCGACGCACAGCATCGGGACGACCTCCCGCAGACAGCGTTGAATCTCTCCAGTCTTGCCTTCAGATGTTCCTCTGGTCTATCAGAATCGGGCGTTAGGCTGGAACGAGCGGTCCGGGCCGGAGCCCGTGAAGGCTTTTGAGTATGCCTTTCATATTTTGTACTTTGGTGGGCCCGGAGGGTGTTCAGAAAGCGATAAAAATCAATTTCTTAGAGATCAGTGGGACTTCAGAGTATTCAAATCTTTTCCAATGTTTTTCGATGTTGTTGTCCCACTCAGAAGTGCCTCAGTCCACCAAGCCGACGCACTGAACGCCTCACTCGGAAGGGAGGTTTGCGCAAGGCGAAAGGAAGATCGCGTCGGTGTGCAGCCTTCCTGAGAAAGGTCGCGGTAGCGCCAACTGCTGACGCTCAGCGCGAAGACATCAATGTTCTGTTATGGGGCCGTCAGAGGACCGGCCGCTTCTCGCGCCAAGAAAGCGATAGCAGACATGCAACTAGGTGGTACAAAGTCTCTAGCGTGACCCTTTCGAGACATTTGCGTGCGGCATTTGCGTCTCGAAAGCGGTTCTTTAGTGCTACCAGCACCAACGACCGTCTGCGGTCGTTCAGAACACGGGTTACCGTCTCTAAACCGGATATTGGACCGGGCAGCCGCCGGAAACTGATCGAATGGAGGTGATCGCCTGTCAGGAGGCGTTCAAAAACGACCTACGACCGCGATCTTCATCGCGGCCGTTTTCATGGTGTCATTCCCGGCTATGCTGACAAGTTCTTTATGATCGGCAGCTTGCGGATCGTCTTGCCCGTCGCCGCCCGTAGCGCGTTGGCGACGGCCGGGCCGATCGGCGGCACACCCGGCTCGCCAACGCCCGTGGGCGGCTCGTCGGACGGCACAATGTGCACCTCGACGCGCGGCATCTGCTCGATCCTGAGCGGCATATAGGTGTCGTAGTTCTCTTGGTCTACGACACCGCCCGTCAGGGTCAGCTCCTCCTGGAGGATCGCGCCTAGCCCGAAGCCGATACCGCCCTCCATCTGAGCGCGGATCTGGTCAGGATTTATCGCGGTGCCGCAATCTACCGCGCAGACGACGCGGTCGACTTTGAAATCATTTCCATCGTTGAAGGTGATCTCCACCACCTCGGCGACATAGGTCGAGAGGCTTTCATGCAGGGCCACGCCGCGGAAACGGCCTTCCTGCAGAGGCTTGTCCCAGCCTGCCTTCTCAGCAGCCAATTTCAGCACGCCGGCATGCCGTGGATGGTGACCGAGCATCGACAAGCGGAAGTCGACCGGATCACGGTTCGCAGCGGCGGCGAGCTCATCGATCAGGGTTTCCATTGCGTAAGCGGTGTGGGTGGAGCCTACCGAACGCCACCACAGCACTGGGATGTTCACGTCCGTGGTGGTCAGCTCGACCTTCAGGTTCGGGATCGCATAGGGCAGGTTGGTGGCGCCCTCCACGGAGGTCGGATCGATGCCGTTCTCGATCATCGCCGCAAAGGGCGAACCGCCCGCGATCGATTGGCCCACGATGTGGTCATGGAGAGCGACGACATTGCCTTCCTTGTCGAGCCCCGCCTCGACTGCGTGCACATAGGTCGGCCGGTACCGCCCACCCCGCATGTCGTTCTCGCGGGTCCACTGCACCTTCACTGGCTTGCCGGGTCCCAGCGCACGCGCTGTGGAAACAGCTTCGATAATGAGATCTGCGTCCGAGACCGCTCGGCGGCCGAAGCTGCCGCCGGTCTTCATCACGTGCAGCCTCACCTTGTCCGGCGTGGTGCCGCCTACTTGAGCGGCAGCCGCCTGATAAAGGTCGGGCATCTGGTGTCCGCCCCAGACGTCGATGGTGCCGTCTTCGTTGATTCGGGCGGCCGCGTTGAGTGGCTCGATCGAAGCATGGACAAGATAGGGGAATTCGTAGTGCCCTTGGATGACTTTCTCAGCACTGGCCAACGCTGCGGGAGTGTTCCCGTCGTCGCGCGCGGTGGCCGCGCCCGGATCGTCTGCTGCCTTAGTGTATTCGGCCATGATCTCGGCCGTGCCGCGCCTTTCGGCCTTCTCTTCGTTCCAGGTCACCTCCACGAGATCGCGGCCCTTGAGCGCCGTCCACATGTCCCTGCCGACCACGGCAATGCCGCGCGGCGTCTGGACGACATCGACAATGCCGTCGAGTGCCTTGGCCTTGGAGGCGTCGAAGCTCTCGATCTCAGCGCCGAACTTCGGCGGATGGATCATAACGGCCGTATTGAGTCCATCCATCTTGAGGTCGATCGTGTAGGTCTGCGCGCCATTGGTCTTGCCGGCGGAATCGTAGCGCTTGAGGCTGTCCGATCCGATCTGGGCCCAGTTGTCGCGCGGCTTTAGCGGCACGTCGTCGGGAACCGGCATTCCCGCTGCGGCTTCAGCCAGGTCACCGAAGCGCGCCTGCATCCCTGAGGCGTGCGACACGACCCCGGAAGCGACTGTGATCTCGCCGGCTGGCACGTCCCACCGCTGCGCCGCGGCCGCCACCAGCATGGCCCGTGCGGCAGCACCCGCCTTGCGGTAGCGCTCCCACGACGAGCTCATCGACGTGGAGCCACCGGTTCCCTGCGCGGCCCCGCCCCAGGCGAGATTGCCGTAGAGCGCGGTATTGCCATATCCGCCGACCACGTGGACCTGCGCCCAGGCGCCGTCGAGCTCTTCCATAACCAGGGTGGCGATGCCGAAATAGGAGCCTTGTCCCATCTCGAACTGCGACGAGTGGATGACGATTCGGTTCTCCGGTGTGATCTCGACATAAGTCTGGAAGGGGTTCGCCTGGACCGCTGCAGGCGTCGTTTGTGCGTTGGCGGGCGCGGCCATCATTAGCCGGTAGCCCACGGCGAAGCCCGCGGTGGTGACGGCCGTGCCGAGGAGGAACTGGCGCCGCGTGGGCCCCACGGCATTATGCTTCGGGAGAAACTGCAACATGCCTCAAGTCTCCAGCCGGTTGGCGGTCTCGTGGATGGCCGCGCGGATGCGATGATAGGTGGCGCAGCGGCAGAGATTGCCGCTCATCGCCGAATCAATATCATCGTCCGTCGGCTTCGGCGTCTCTGTCAGGAGGGCCACGGCCGACATGATCTGGCCAGACTGGCAATAGCCGCATTGAGGTACGTCGAACTCGGCCCACACGGCCTGGACCGTTTCGCCGATCTTGCCCGACACGCCCTCAATGGTGGTGATCGAGGCTCCTTCGATGTCGCCGACTGGGGTCTGGCACGAGCGCGTCGGCATGCCGTTAACGTGAACCGTGCAAGCGCCGCACTGGGCAAGGCCGCAACCGAATTTCGTTCCTGTGAGTCCGATGCCGTCACGGATCGCCCAGAGCAGCGGCATCTCTGGATCGACGTCGAGTGTTCGCGCCTCGCCATTGAGGGTAAAAGCGACCATGGCTTGCTCTCCTTGTCCTGAGCTGGCTATCTCGTTGCGCCTCCGCCCGGCTAGGAACCGGAGTCTTCTTGCTGAGGCATAGCGACCACAGACTAGGATCGCGCAGCTCGAGCAACAAGCCGCTAGCTGGCAATCGCGAGATCGTGAAGTGGCTCGTGTCGAAAGGCTGGAGGCAACTGAATGTCATTTTTGGGCCCACCGGCCGGTCAGTTTCCGGCTCGATGACCTGGTTGGCAGTCATTCCGCTTCTAAGCCTAAACCCCAGACATGAACTGTAGCAGCATCATAAAAGACGACATCAAGAGGCGATTTTTCGTTGCGCTGCACCGCTAGCTCGTTCCCGTGGTTCATGATCCGCTGGTTATCCGCGGATGCTGGTTCACTCTAGATGCCAACACAGAGCTTGCGAAACTTGCCACGCGCTATGCGGTTAAGGATGTGGTCGTCGTTCGTAGCGAGCGAATGGCCGAAAATGAAGAAGCAATGGCTGGCGGTCTTCACATTCGCGGTGAACTGCTTGAAGCCTTGGTACAGGTAGGCATTGTGACGGATCTTCGCTTTCTTCTGGGCGCTGGTGGGCTGATGAAGGGCGGCTTAGGGTCATGATTTCCGGTTCATTGCGCTGCAATGACCGATGAGTCACAGACGCTGCATTTCGCGCTAGACCGCAGCTGCGGTATTCTCGATCATACGCTCAGCCATCCTATTCGCACCTCGTTGCCGCCGTTCGCCGCACCTATCGATCGGAGGCCTTCCAGCCTCGCGATAGCCGCGCTATGGGCTGCACACAACCTGACGACGAACAGGAGCAAGATTGGACATAGAAGCCCAGCACAAGATCGCCCTCCCCCTGTCCTTGCTCGTTTTCATGCGAAAACAATCAAACTGAGTGCTGCGGGGATAGCGAGGTCGATTTGGCCCACTTCAGAGCGAAGTCGGCCATAAGCCATTGATATAATTTTGGTGGGCCCTGAGGGTGCTTGGAAAGTCAGAATATCAAAGGCTATTCGACAGTGGGACTGTGTTGCGTTACTATGCTCTCCGGTCTTTTCCGGTTGATTTGTCCCACCCTGATGCCGATTGCGGTCATTCGCCGCTGCCTTGGTCAATTCCCGATTCCACAAGCATCCTGTCCTGAGTGGGCAGACGGCCTTCCTGGTGGTAATTAGTCAGCGACACGTTGACCGTTCTCGTCATGCGCGGGTGAAATCTACGTTCGACCATATACGTCGTCGAAGCGAACGATATCATCCTCGCCGAGATAATCGCCGCTCTGCACTTCAATGATCACCAGGTCAATTCTGCCTGGGTTCTCCAGCCGATGCTTATGGCCGCAGGGGATGTAGGCTGATTCGTTTGTCGCCAGGAACAACTCCTGCTCGCCATTGACGATTTTCGCGGAGCCGCTGACCACGACCCAGTGCTCCGAACGATGATAGTGCATCTGCAGGCTCAGCTGCCGACCGGGTTTCACCTCGATGCGTTTGATCTTGAAGCGCTCGCCTTCCTCAAGAACCGTGTACCTACCCCACGGCCGGTGTACCGTGCTATGGACCAGGTGAGCTTCATTTCCGGAAGCCTTGAGGCCCTCGAACAGCTTCTTGACGTCCTGAACGCGGTCGCGGGATGCGACGAGCAAAGCATCCGGGGAATCCACGATCACCAGATCGCTGACGCCGACCGTTCCGATGACGCGCTTGTCGGAGCTCACGTAGCTGCCGGTCGTGTCGACCATGTGAACATCGCCGCGGATCCTGTTCCCGCTTTCGTCGGGGGCGATCAAATCGGCCATTGCGTTCCAGGATCCAATGTCGTTCCAACCCATGTCGCAGGGAACCACGGCAAGTTTATTCGTCTTCTCCATGACAGCGTGGTCGAGCGAGATTCGCGGCGCGGAGCCGAAATGCTCAGGCGCGAGTTCGATTTTGGCAAAGCCTTCGCCTTGACTGAACCGGCCGTTCTCGTAGCTGTCGGAGACGGCCTGGATCACCGCGGGGCAATGCGATGCCATCTCGTCGAGCATGGTTTGTGCGCTAAAGCAGAAAATGCCGGCATTCCAGAAGAAGCGCTTGGACGCGACATAGGCTTTGGCTGTGTCTAGATCCGGTTTTTCAACGAAACGGACGACTTTCTCACCATCCGCTTCGATATAGCCGAATGCCGTGTCCGGTCTGGTTGGGGTGATGCCCAATGTGGCGATCCGCCCGAGCTTCGCATGTTCGATTGCCCGGCCCATGACGTCTAAAAATACAGGCAGGTTTCCAACCATGTGATCGGCCGGGAAGACGCATAGAATTGCGTCAGCGCCTTGCGTTGCCCGGGCATGGATCGCGGCTGCCGCCACGGCGGCGGCCGTATCCCGGCCTTCAGGCTCGAGCAGAAACGTGCGTGGCAGAACCACGGACTCTAGTTCGTCGAAGTCGTCCTTGGTAAGGAAGAGGTGTTCCCCAGATGTCACGGCGACGAGTTCCACTACGCCCTTTATCGAACCGGCGCGCAACACAGTGTGCTGCATCAGTGAATGCCCGTCTGCCACTTTGAGGAAAGGTTTAGGGTGCGATTGCCTTGAGGCGGGCCATAGCCGCGATCCGGCTCCGCCGCTGATGATGACGGGAACCACTTTCATATAACAACCTCGATTTCGTCTCTGGAGTGATTGCCCGCGCCCTTTCGAGCGTTAGCGTCACGATCGCCGTCGCTCTGGCTTGGTCTGCGGTCTCCGAGTAACAGCGAAGTTCTGGCGCGTTGCCGAACGGCCTCAGATGACGACGCTATCGGTATCGTACGACGCTTCCATGGCCTCGATGAGAAATGATGACATTCAACTAGCCTGTTGGTTGCATCCGCCGAATTGTGCAGGTGGCGGGTCTTAACTGAGACCAGAGATTCTTTGGCTGTCTTCTATCAAAATCAAACGACTTGGCTCCTTCAGATCGAACTCAATTACGCGTGGTACGAAAAGGCGTGCATATCGTGTAAAGGCGCTCGTCGGAGGAAACCGAATTACAGTATCGCAGCGCCCGAGAAGATACATCTCAACGAGGGCGGAAATTCCGCCGTCAATCCCAAGTGCTGCAGTGTGTAAGGGGCCATCTTGATCGGATCGGAAATGCTTGGGGACGGTGAGAAGATCGGGAAACCTGGCCGACAGGTGATCCAGGATCTGCGCGCTGTCCGTGCACAAGAACAGCCGCACAGGCTTGGGGTGCGGTAACGCTTTAGCCTTATCAACCGCAGTGCACACTTGTCGAACGGCGAACTCCGGATCGGCCCAGTAGGGCGCATGTTCCATGATGTCTTCACCGTTACCATGTCGAACATGAACCCCGATGATGCTGTGCCCCTCAAAACATTCTTGGTAAATGGCATCTATGCGTGTTTGAATTTCAGACCGAGGCTTGACACTCTGGAAGACCTGCCGCTCGGCATCCTCATCGCAGCGCCACATCAAGCAAGCGTCACACACTACTGTGTTCGCTTCGACATCCTGTTCGGCCTGAAAGAGCTCGCCCAACTCGTCGCGCTCTTGGAAAATCTGCTCATCTGGGCGGTAAAGGCAGTCGATCGCTGGCCTATTCCACCACTCCGGGAAGAATGGACCCGGGAAGGAAAAGTCGTTGATCCGGTCGTCGCAAATAGCCGGTACGCCAGCGATGTCATTGATCGGTTGGAAGAAAACCGGAAAGGCGTTTGTGAAGGGTTGGTCGAGATAGCAGGACCCGCGCCAGTCGACGGCTAACGTTCGTCCCGACCGCTGAGCGTAGCGCCAAGCGGCCGCCAGCGACCACAGACAATCACCGAACCCCGTACGCCTCTGAGAGACGACGAACCTGCGCTTTACCAATCCACTGACCTGCATTTTCGGAAATCTCGTTTCAGAGACGAGGTTGCATCTGGCTTGGGATCTCTTAATCGATACTAGTCGACCGTTACGCCGGGCGATTTGGTAGAGGCTGCGCGTGGGGCAGAAGAGCTCCCTCAGCACTGCCTATCCTTATCTCTGTGACGCTCGCAAATCTTGACGCCGGGTACACTCGCTTCCGGTTTAAATTCAGCGTTCTTTAATGCGCCCGGCGACATCTGTAAAATTGAGTGAGTGAATGTGGCCCATCCATGCGATGGATACTAACGCGTTCCTTGACGATGAGCCTCTGGTGACGTGGGCCGCGCTTGCTAAGCGAAACAGCCGGTCGATGCAGTCCACAAAGTCCCTTTTTCAAGTCCAATTCTTAACTGCCTCAACGTAACATGTCATTTGCGCGCGTTTCAGTGAAGGACGCAATGCAGGACCCGCCAGCCGTCGAATGTCAGGCGCAGGCCATCCACGTCATTTGTGGCCATCATGGCGTCCGGTCCCACCAAAAGATGCGACACGGCGCCCTCTGACGCTTTCAAGTGCGCCAACATGGCGCAACTCCTGCCGGATAGCTTTCGAGCCGGCTGGATTGAGCGACTTGGCACGCGATGCTGTGCGACGACGGCCGAGAGAGGAATTTTGGCGTCTGCAGCCATGTGGAGGATCGTTCCGACGGTTCTGCGGGTTCTCGGTGTCAGAGCCGACACCTGTGCGAACCCGCTCTCGTCCGTTTTCCACAGGCCCTTGAGGTTCATGACCCTGTTGTTCGCCGAGATCACCCGCCAGTTCAGCGATCCAGGTGAAGATCGGCACGCCTGTCGATGCGGCGATCATCGCCTCGGCCAGCGAAGATGATGAAGAGGGCCATTGGGTCAAGTACAAGCGCCGATCAGCGTTTCATTGCTTCAAAGCCCATTTCGGTGCCTACGCCGATACGGCCCTTGTCGAGGAGATCGCCGTCACGGCGCCCACACCGACGGCAACGTCGTTCCTGATGCTCTGCCCGACAATCCCGGCGAAGTGTTTGCCGACAGCGCCTACCGAGGCAATCATCTCGGCGACGCGGTGCGCGCCAAGGGTGGAAGGCCGCGCATCGTCGCAACCGCTATGTGGGGCGACGAGGCCGAAAGCTCGACGCCTGGAACCAACCGATCCACAGAATTTGTACTCGGATCGAGAAGATCTTCGGCACCTGTAGCCGGATGCGATGGCGAGGGCTGGCAAAGGCGGCCGTTCAAATTCGCCGCACTGCGATCGCCTACAGTATGAAACACAGTTTGTTGGTCGCCTCGTCCCACCGTTTTCGGGCTAGCGCGCCCGAAATTTCTTGGAGGTCAATACGTAATGCCCTACCCGGCTTTTCACCGCCGTCTCAGATGTGCGGTTCGCCCGAAGCACCCGACTGCCACGAACTTTGTCTTCGCGCGGAGCGAAACCTCGCGCCCACGACTTTGTGCCGCCGATGGTGCCGCGCTGCCCTGTTAAACAATCCATTTTATGGATGCACCTCATCCAAACAATCGATTTCACCGATCAAAACAATTTCCATTAGAAGACGCTGAAGCAGGCAAAGATTACTTGGTCAGCGCAAAAGAGGCATGGTGGAGTGCTAGTGTGGGTTGGACCCACATGCTCGCCATTTTATCTGGGAACTGCTACGTGCCCTGCTGGCGCAGGGCAATACGATTCTACTGGCCACCCACTTCGTGGAAGAAGCGGAGCGGCTATGCAACCGACTGTGCGTGCTTGAGAACGGATGTAGAATCCCAGAAGGGCGTCCTAACTCGCTGATTGATGAGCAAATCGGGTGCGACGTGATTGAAATGTATGTCGCTCACCCCGTGAGCTGAGTTCGGCACTCAGGCCGCATGTGCGACTTAGGCACGTTAGCGGCGAGACTCTGTTTTGCTATGCCTCGAAGCAGAAGCAGGTGTGCTCGCTGGCTGACACTGTCAATGACGAGCTCCGCGCCACATCTGTCGAAATCCTACCATAGGGTATGGGGCGGGCCGCAGTTTGCTGGCGGTGTGGCGAGCCAGATTCGAAACTTCAACTACCATAGAGCAGGAAGAAAATGGGCGAGAACAGGAAAGTTGCTCTGGTTACGGGCATAACGGGACAGGATGGTGCCTATCTCACGCGTCTTCTGCTGGAAAAAGGCTACGTCGTTCATGGGATTAAGCGACGTTCCTCTTCCTTCAACACGGGTCGCATCGAAGACATCTACCAAGACCCGCACGATCCCGATCCGCGCCTAATTTTGCATTACGGTGACCTCACTGATGCGACTAATCTCATCCGCGTAGTTCAGGAATCCCAGCCAGACGAGATTTACAACTTGGCCGCTCAGAGCCATGTCCAGGTGTCGTTCGAAACGCCGGAATACACAGCAAACGCCGACGGTATCGGAACATTGCGACTTCTTGAGGCGATCCGCCTCCTCGGTCTGAAGGACAAGACCCGCTTCTATCAGGCCTCGACTTCAGAGCTCTACGGCCTCGTACAATCCGTACCGCAGAACGAAACAACGCCCTTTTATCCGCGCAGCCCTTACGCCGCCGCCAAGCTCTACGCCTACTGGATCGTGATCAACTATCGGGAGGCCTATGGTATCCATGCTTCCAACGGCATTCTCTTCAATCATGAAAGCCCACTGCGCGGCGAAACTTTTGTGACGCGCAAGATCACCCGCGCCGCCGCTGCTATCTACCTCGGCAAGCAGGACAAGCTTTATCTCGGCAATCTCGATGCTCAACGCGATTGGGGCCATGCGCGTGAGTACGTGCGTGGTATGTGGATGATGATGCAGCAGGATCAACCGGATGATTACGTGCTGGCGACGGGCAAGACGACCCCTGTCCGCCAATTCGTCGAATGGGTTTTCGAAGATGTCGGCGTCGAGCTCGAATGGCGTGGTGAGGGAGTCGACGAAAAGGGCTATGATGTCGAGACCGGCAGATGCCTAGTCCAGGTAGACCCACGCTACTTCCGCCCCACGGAAGTCGATCTTCTCCTGGGCGATGCCACCAAGGCGAAGGAGAAGCTCGGCTGGGTGCATGAGACATCCGTGCGCGAGCTCGCCGCGGAAATGGTGCGGGAAGACCTCAAGGTCATGCAGACATCGGTAATCATGAAGGAAGCATAATGTACGATCTGAAGGGAAAAGCCGTGTGGGTCGCGGGCCACAAGCATGGTGGGCAGCGCTGTTGTAGGCCGCCTCGCGTCTGAAGACTGCAAAGTTATGGCCGCCCTGACGTTTCCCCCAAATTTTGTCCAGTCGTGAGTTCGTTTCCGGGGGTGGATTTGCCCTGATGGCCGGTGGACGCGACGGGTGCTGGCGCGGAGCGTTTCACGTTGCGCAGCGCGAGCGACCGTCGCGGGTTGAAGGTCGATGCACATTCGTTGGGTGTCTGCCATCCGATGTGCGAGTGCGGACGCGCGCCGTTGTAATCGGCGCGCCATACATTGAGCCTCGCGCGGGCCTGGGCCAGGGACGTGAACCGCGTATCGTTGAGGAGTTCATCGCGAAGGGGGCCGTTGAAGCTCTCGCGTTAGGGTCCTAGCCACTCCGACTGTGAACTCGCGGAAGCGATTTACGGCAAGCGCACACAGCAGCTCGTCCACGGCGTTCGTACATGAAGTTTGGAAACTTATCATACTGGTACACACCTCCATGGGGGAACATTATCTCCAATATCTCAGCGATTACCGCATCTGCCTTCACCTACCTCGGCCTAGTGCAGAATCTTGGCCGAATGAACTCGGCGCTCTTGCTGCACACCAATGGTCCGTCCCGCGCGAAGTGCGATCATACCGCCGCAGCTTACCTTCAAATCCGGCACTGGCGAGGATCTAGATCCAAGCCGACGGCGCCGGGCATCAAAAAAAAACCGCCGACCGAAGCCAGCGGGCTTGATTGGGATGGCCCGCGCGGACGGTCAAGGCTGCGCCGGCCGACCATGGCGGAGGGACCACCTTGGTCAACGGCACGGCCCGATGACGGCGTGCCGATGTACCACAACATGCGGCGAGATAGAGCCTTCCGGCGTCGCGGAAAAAAGCCCGCCAGTTTTGGGCCAGCGGGCAAGTTCTGGAGTGGCTGAGATCAACCCAGCATCAGTCAACGACCGGCGGAAGGGTTGGTTGCAGTGGATGCCAGCTAGCCGCAGCATGCTGTGAATCGTAGCAAAGTGAAAAACAAAACTCTGGACTTCTAGGTCGGACTCGCCCCAATATTTGTTTGGGGGATTCACATGAAAATTGGAGCACTCATCGCAAGTGCAGCCCTGTGCGTCAGCGGCTGCTCTACGAGCGCTGTCGTGTCGGACAGCGATCTCACGGCAATGAATACCGTTGCGCTATGTCACGTTCTCGCCAGCAGCACGGACGAACAGTATCGTAGCAGGGTAGCGGCCCTTCTAGTGCGCAGGGGCGCAACAGCAGAGAAGTGCACCAGGCTTGTGCAAACCGACAATGCTGTCGCGGCAGGCATAGCGATCGCGGCTGTCGGCGGCGCAGCTGTGGGTGTCGCTGCCAACAACGGCTATGGAGGCGGAACATATTACCGGCCACCGCCACCACAAACCTATGGCGTCGCGTGGGACCAATTCTATGGCCAGAACTACAGCATTATCTGGCGCTGCCGCGACCGGTTCACCGGGCGGTTCCTTGACGATTACTATTGCGCCGGCCTGCCGATGGTTGACAGCGCATGGCCGGGCTGGTCGGCGTAGCGGATGAGCAGGCCATACCGCAAATATCGATTCAATCGGTGGCAGAGACCCACCGGTGCGAAGCTGTGGCGGCGCCAACTTGCGAGCGTGCCGGCAATGCTCGGTCTTACGGCAGCGGCGGCACTGGCCGCCTTCCTGGCGCCGTCGGGCGCGCAACGTAGCGACGATGCATCAAAGGCCAGCCCACGAAGGGCGGCGCCCGCCTCGCTTACCGGTGTCGCTTCCGTCATTGACGGCGATACCATCGAAATCCACGGCCAGCGCGTCCGTTTCAACGGCATCGACGCACCAGAGAGCCGGCAGCTGTGCCGCGATCTGAATGGCGCCGAGTATCCTTGCGGCCGGCGATCGGCCGAAGCGCTGGACACTTTCCTGGCCGCGTCGAGGCCGCTCGAATGCACATTCGTGACGTGGGACCGCTATCAGCGCTTTGCCGGCGATTGTCGGCGCGCTGACGGCGCGGGCGTAGCCGCCTGGATGGTCGAGCACGGCCAGGCGCTGGATTGGCCTCGCTACAGCCAGGGCGCCTATGCGGGGCTGCAGGCGCAAGCCCAAGCCTCAAAGATCGGCCTGTGGGCCGGGACGTTTCAGGCACCCTGGGAATGGCGCTCTGCGCACGCCGACGGCGCGGCGCCGTCGAGCCGCCCACTGGGCATCATCAGCCGTAAGCTGGTCGCGCAGAGCGGCTATTCTTGCGAGCCGCGGAGAACGTGCAAACAGATCGGTTCCTGCGACGAAGCCAACTGGTACCTGCAAAACTGCTCATGGGGCGGAAAACTCGATCGCGACAAGGATGGGATCCCATGCGAAACACTCTGCTAGCTGAAATGCCCGCTACGGCCTGTTCGGCTTTCCGCTTACACCGATCTAACGAAGACCATGCATGGGCGGCGCGGTCTGCTAACCCCATTTTTTGACGAGGTAGATAGTGATGGGGTGGACGCCCCCTCGACGGCATCGATGTGCCAGAATGGTGGTGTTTGACAGCCACAGTAAGAGAGGGAGCGTCCACAATGGAAGTTAACACGATCGGGTTGGACCTAGCGAAGAATGTGTTTCAGGCGCATGGAGCCGATGCGGCGGGCGCCATTGTTTTCCGCAAGCAAGTGCGACGCGACAAGGTGCTTGCGTTTCTCGCTGGGCAGCCGGCCTGCTTGGTCGCCATGGAGGCCTGTTCTGGGGCGCATCACTGGGCGCGCGAG
>NZ_JAMYSE010000119.1:0-17393 GCF_040321795.1 Mesorhizobium sp. M0244
CGCCGGTTCTATCAGAACAATCCCCCATGATGCTCAGGGCCGCCGAATCTCCTGGGCCCGTGGGGGCGGCCGGCCGGCGCTGGCACATAGGGGCCGCCTCGTACCGCTGCCAAACGCCGGCCGGCCCCCATTCCCGAAAACATCAGCACTCCGCGCCAAGGTACAGAAGACGCTGGGTTTTTGCCGTGGCAAGTAATCCCGCGCTGGGAGCAGCAAGCCGAGGCAGGGGGCGCGCGTCGTCAGCCGATTGACAGAGCCCGCCTTCTGTGTAGAAATTGGTTGGACCATTGAGCCATTTGGTGAACCCCTCGGCATGACCGAATTCGGCCTTTCTCCCATACAGGCGACTGCTCGCGACGACGCGGTGCTCAAGGCTCTGGCCGGCTTTGTGATGCAGGAAGCCCTCGGGCCAGGCCACAAATTGCCGACCGAACGCATTCTTGCCGAGCGCCTCAAGGTCAGCCGCAACACGGTGCGCGAGGCGCTGACGCGCTGGGAAGGGCTCGGCTTGGTAGAGCGGCGGCAAGGCAGCGGCACCTATCTCAAGGGAGCGGTTTCGCTGGACATGCTGCACATGCCGCTGACACTGGCGGGCGGCAACGATTTCACGAGCCTGATGCAGACGCTGGAGATCCGCCGCGCACTGGAAGCGGAAGCCGCCGCCCTTTGCGCCGTTCGCGCAGGCCAGACCGAGATCGCCGAGATCGCGCGCAAGCTCAACATTATGGAGCAGGCCTTTCACACGCGCGCCGGCATGTCGGCGGAGGAGGACTGGGAATTCCACCAGTCGATCTACCGTACTTCCGGCAATCCGCTGTTCGAGCAGATCATCGCCGCCATGCACGAACTGTTCCATCGTTTCTGGGAACATCCGCTCGGCGTGCGTGATTTCGGCCACGCCAGCTTCCCCTTCCACCGCACCATCTTCGAATGCATCGCCGCGCACGATCCGGAGGGAGCCCGGGCAGAGGCGCTCAAGCTGATCGCCACCGTCGAGGACGATCTGAAGCGCGGCGCAGCCAAACTCAAACTTTCGGGCCAAAAATGAACGACCATCCCGCCGGTTTCGAACACGACTATCTCGCCGAAGCGGCGACGCTCCTTGCCCATGACGAGCCTTTCCCCGGCGGTGCGGTGGTGCCGCCGATCTACCAGACCTCGCTCTTCACCTTCGCCAATTATGCCGAGATGGCCGATACATTCGCCGGGAGGCGACGTCAGCCGATCTATTCGCGCGGCGATAACCCCACCGTCATGGAGTTCGAGGCGCGTGTCGCCGCTCTCGAAGGCGCCGAGGCCGCGCGCGGTTTTTCCAGCGGCATGGCGGCGATCAGCGCCACGGTGCTTGCATTCGTCGGTGCCGGCGAGCGCATGGTTGTCGTGCGCAATTGCTATGGCGATGCCTACCGGCTGTTCGAGCGGCTTTTGCCTCGGCTCAACATCAAGGTCGATTATGTCGACGGTTCCGATCCGGACGCAGTCGCCGCCGCGCTTCCCGGCGCCAAGCTGCTCTACTTGGAAAGCCCGACGTCGATGATGTTCGAGCTCCAGGACATAACGCATCTGGCGCGGCTGGCGAAGGAGCAGGGCATTGTCACCTCGATCGACAATTCCTGGGCGACGCCGGTGTTCCAGAAGCCGATTTCACATGGCATCGACCTGGTGCTGCATTCGGCCTCGAAATATCTCGGCGGCCACAGCGACACCGTCGCCGGCGTGGTGGCCGGTTCGGCTGCCCACATCCGACACATCAACGAACAGACCTATTCCTATCTCGGCGGCAAGCTTTCGCCTTTCGAGGCATGGCTGTTGCTGCGTGGCCTGCGCACATTGCCGCTGCGGTTGCCGCATCACATGAGAAGCGGGCTGACCATCGCCGAACGGCTGAAGGCACATGGCCATGTCGAGCGGGTCAACCACCCGGCCTATTCCAACCATCCAGGCAAGGCGACGCTTGCCGGTTATGCCGGGCTGTTCTCATTCGAGGTGACGGAAGACGTCGACATCCCGGCTTTCGTCGATGCGCTGAAACTCTTTCGCATCGGCGTCAGCTGGGGCGGCCATGAGAGCCTGGTCGTTCCGGCAAAGGCCTCGCTCGAGCAGACGCCGGGCCTGAATTCGATGGCGCGCTTCGGCGTCAGCCCGCGAACCATCCGCTTCAGTGTCGGATTGGAGAGTGTCGAAGACCTGTGGGCTGACGTTGCCCAGGCCTTCGACAAAGCAAAAAGATAAATGGAGCCGTTCAAAATGGGAGTGCTGAACATGAAGAAACTGAGCATCCTTCTTGGTGCCGTCGCGGGTCTGGCGATTTCCGCCGGCAACGTGCTGGCCGATTCCACGGTCAAGATGGTCGAGGTCATCACCAGTCCGCCGCGCACCGAATTCCTCAAGAAGCAGATCGCCGAGTTCGAGACGGCCAATCCGGGCGTCAAGGTCGAGCTGGTATCGCTGCCTTGGGGCCAGGCGTTCGAGAAGTTCCTCACCATGGTGCAAGCCGGCGACACGCCCGACATCGTCGAGATGCCGGAGCGCTGGATGGGCCTCTATGCGACGAACGGCCAGCTCGAGGATCTCGGGCCATACATGGCCAAATGGGACGATGCCAAAACGCTGGGCGAGCGTGCCAAGCAGTTCGGCTCGACGGTCAACAATAAGCAGTACATGATCCCTTACGGCTACTACCTGAACGCGCTGTTCTGGAACAAGAAGCTGTTCAAGGAGGCCGGCCTGGACGGTCCGCCGGCGACGCTCGATGAATTCGTCGAGGACTCCAAGAAGATCTCCGCGATACCGGGTAAATACGGCTACTGCCTGCGCGGCGGCCCGGGCGCCTTCAACGGCATGCACATGTTCATGAACATCGCCGCCGGCAAGGGTGGCTATTTCAACGAGGACGGCACCTCGACCATTAACGAGGAAGGCTCGGTTAAGGGCCTGCAGATGCTCGCCGACATGTACAAGAACGGTCTGGCGCCGAAGGATGCGGTGAGTTGGGGCTTCAACGAGACGGTCACCGGCTTTTATAGCGGCACCTGCGCCATGCTGAACCAGGATCCCGACGCGCTGCTCGGCATCGCCGACAAGATGAGCGCCGACGACTTCGCCGTGGCGCCGATGCCGGTCGGGCCGAGCGGCAAATCCTACCCGACGCTTGGTTATGCCGGCTGGGCAATGTTCGCCAATTCCCAGCACAAGGACGATGCCTGGAAGCTGATGGCAACGCTTTTGTCGCCCAAGGACAATCTGGAATGGGCAAAGGAAGTCGGCGTCATTCCGATCCACAACGGCGCCGACCAGGACGCCCACTTCAGGACCGAGCAGTTCAAAGGTTGGTTCGAGGAACTGAACAACGGCGACAAATACGAGATGGTGACGCCGCCGACGCATCTGGAAAACCTCGGCAATTTCGTCGACCAGGTGGCGATCAAGAATTTTCAGGAAGTGCTGCTTGGCCAGAAGGCGGCCAAGGATGTGGCCGACGAATGGGCCAAGTTCCTGACCAAGGAACAGCAGGACTGGCTGGCCAAGAACAAGAAATAGGCGCGCAGCTTTTCCTTCTTCCCGTTAACGGGGAGAAGGTGGCCCGAAGGGCCGGATGAGGCGCGGCGCAAGCATTTCAAGGTTCGTGCTGTCCCTCATCTGCCTGCCGGCATCTTCTCCCCGTGAAGAACGGGGAGAAGGACGCTGTCATCGACGTTGGCTCCCTTCCAACAGATCAGAGCTGTCCGTATGACCTATGCCGTGTCCGAAATACGACCTGCCGGCAAGCCACGACGCAAGCGGCTGTCTCACGCCGCAATCGAACCCTGGCTCTATCTCAGCCCGGCGATCGTGCTGCTGGTCGTCGTGCTCCTGGTGCCGCTGGTCATCGGTATCGGCTACTCGTTCCGCAAGTTCTCGGCTTTCAAATCCGAATATGTCGGGCTTGGGCAGTATCAGGCGATGCTGTCGGATCCTGTGCTCGGGCAGGCGCTCGTCAACACGCTGTGGTGGACGGCAACCAGCCTGTTCTTCCAATTCTTCCTTGGCCTTGGCCTGGCGCTGCTGCTCGACACGCCGTTCAGGGGCAGAAAGATCGTGCAGGCGGTGGTGTTCCTGCCTTGGGCGGTACCGTCCTTCCTCTCGGGCCTAACCTGGGCCTGGCTGTTCAATCCGATCATCGGACCGCTGCCACATTGGCTCTACGGCTTGGGGCTGAAAGCCGAGCCGACCAATGTGCTCTCCGACCCCTCGACCGCCATGTGGGGACCGATCGTCGCAAATGTCTGGTTCGGCATTCCCTTTTTTGCCATCACGCTTTTGGCGGCGCTGAAGTCGATCCCGTCGGAACTGCATGAGGCGGCGGCGATCGACGGCGCCTCGCCGTGGCAGCGCTTCACCAAGGTGACGCTGCCGTTCCTGGCGCCGACCATCATCATTACCGTCATGCTGCGCACGATATGGATCGCCACCTTCGCCGACCTGATCTTCGTCATGACCGAAGGCGGGCCTGCCGGTTCGACCGCCACCGTGCCGGTCTATATCTACGTCAGCGCGTTCAAGTCGCTGGACAAGGGCTATGCCTCCGCGGTGGCGGTGCTGCTGCTTGTGCTGCTCATCGTCTACGCGGTTGCGCTGATCGGCATCCGCCGCTCACTGGTGAGGCACGTCTGATGATTGCCGGACGCTCCGTCTCCTCGCGCATTCTCGGCGGCATCGGCCTTTACGGCGCCATCGGCGCCTATATGGGCTTCGCGCTGTTCCCGATCTTTTGGACGCTGAAGATCTCGGTTACGCCCGAACGGCTGCTCTATTCCGAAGGCATCACTTTCTGGCCGTCGCAAACGACGCTGCAGAACTTCGTCACCGTGCTCGAAGCCACCGATTTCCCGCGCTACTTCCTGAACAGCGTTATCGTTTCGGTGTCAACGGCAGCCTTCGTAACGGTCATTGCCACGCTTGCCGGCTACGCCATGTCGCGATTTTCCTTCCGCGGCAAGGCGACCCTGGCCATCCTGCTTTTGCTCACCCAGACCTTCCCGCTGGTGATGGTCATTCCACCAATCTACCGCATCATGGGGCAGATTGGTCTCATCAACAGCTTGACCGGCCTCGTCATCATCTACACCGCCTTCAATACGGCGTTTGCGACCTTCCTGATGCAGTCCTTCTTCGACGGCATTCCCAGGGATCTGGAAGAGGCAGCCATGATCGACGGCTGCACGCGCCTGCAAGCGATGCGCAAGGTGATCGTGCCGCTGACGCTGCCCGGCATGGGTGCGACGCTCGGCTTCGTCTTTACCGCCGCGTGGAGCGAGTTGCTGTTTGCGCTGATGCTGATTTCCAGCGACGACCAGAAGACCTTCGCAGTCGGCCTGCTCACCTATATCGGCAAATTCGCGGTCGACTGGGGACAGATGATGGCGGCTTCCATCCTGGCGCTGATCCCGGTCTGCATCTTCTTTGCTTTCCTGCAACGCTACCTCGTCACCGGCCTTACCGCCGGTGCCGTCAAGGGATAGATCATGGCATCCGTCACACTCGAAAAAGTCCGCAAAGACTATGGAGCCGTGCGCGTCCTGCACTCGGTCGATCTCGAAATCGCCGACGGCGAGTTCGTCGTCCTGGTCGGCCCGTCGGGCTGTGGGAAATCGACCCTGTTGCGCATGATCGCCGGGCTGGAGGAGGTCTCCGATGGCGAAATCCATATTGGCGAGCGCCTGGTCAACGACATCGCGCCAAAAGACCGCGACATTGCCATGGTGTTCCAGTCCTACGCGCTCTATCCGCATATGGACGTGTCGAAGAACATGGGCTTCAGCCTGATGCTGAGAAAGGCCGGCAAGCCGGCCATCGACGCAAGGGTGGACGGAGCCGCCAAGCGACTCGGGCTCGATGCGCTTCTGCAACGCTTGCCGCGGCAATTGTCCGGCGGCCAGCGTCAGCGCGTCGCCATGGGCCGTGCCATCGTGCGCGACCCGAAAGTGTTTCTCTTCGACGAGCCGCTTTCGAACCTCGATGCCAAGCTGCGCGTCCACATGCGTGCCGAGATCAAGGCGCTGCACCAGCAATTGAAGACCACTTCGGTCTATGTCACCCACGACCAGATCGAAGCAATGACCATGGCGGATCGCATCGTCGTCATGCATGACGGCTTCGTCCAGCAGGTCGGCGCGCCGCTCGATCTGTACGATCGGCCGATCAACATGTTCGTCGCCGGTTTCATCGGCTCGCCCGGCATGAATTTTCTGCCGGCGTCGGTTAAAAAGGGCGACAAGTCGGATGCCGTCCTGGCCGACGGCCAGAAGCTGAGGCTGCCCGACGGTCTGCCGCTCAGGGATGGCGACGCGGTCACCGTCGGCTTGCGGCCCGAGCATATCCGGCTTGCCGACAATGGCGCACTGAAAGGCGAGGTGGGCGTGGTGGAGCCGCTCGGCCTATCGACGCAGTTCTATACCAAGCTTGCCGGCCAGCAGGTCTGCGTCTTCGCCATGGGACGGGCGAGCGTGAAGCCGGGTGAGGCCGTGCGCCTGTCGGCCGACCCGGCGTCGCTGCATCTGTTCGATCCAGCAAGCGGCGATCGCATCGGCTAGTCCTAAATTCCCGAAACGAAAAACGCCGCCCGGAAGGCGGCGTTTCGGTACTGCAAGAGAAAACCAGATTACTTGATCTTGGTTTCCTTGAACTCGACGTGCTTCTTGGCGACCGGATCGTATTTGCGGAACGACAGTTTGTCCGTCTTGGTGCGGCTGTTCTTGCTGGTCACGTAGAAGAAACCGGTGTCGGCGGTCGACAGAAGCTTGATCTTGATGTTTGCGGCTTTGGCCATGATGTTCGTCCGTTAAATGTTCGTGGAGTTTTGGCCGCTGGAGCACGGGGAAACACCCGGACGCGGGAAACTTGGCGCGACACATAAAGAACGCGCCCGGAAAGTCAACCCTTTGTCCAGGTTCTGTGTCGTAAGCAGATGAGTTGTCCGGATTAGGTAGCAGACGAGTTGTCCGGTTTTATTGCCAGCCGATGGAGGCTGGGGATGAAACGGACAATTGATGTGCTATCAAAGCCGGACAACCTGATTAGCTACCGACAGCCCCGGGAAGCTCCTGGATGACTTCGGCCCTCGTAGGCAGGTGCCGGGTGGGGTCTCAGTTTGAATGCTGCCTATAAGTATCGAGCGATGGACGGCTGATCGATCACCCAAAGCCAGTTCCCGTCAGCTTGCCGGCGAGCGATTTCCGCGGTCACCGTGCCATCGAGAAGGCGCGTGCAAGTGAGCGCCAAATCTCCGTTGACGATAGCCGGACGCTGATCTCCGAGATCAAACTTTCGCCCCGCTGTCACCAACCTAGCGTAAAATCGGCGGATGGCGTCTCTGCCGCAGGCCAACTGTCCGTTGCCGATATCGAGGGTGGCACCGGGTTCGTAAAGAGCAGCCATTCCTTCCGCGTCTCCCGCTTGCTCGCGAGAAACCAATAGCCGCGCCAGTTCCTGGGGATCGCTTGCCGGTTTGCGGTTTGCTTCATCATTCATAGGCAGGCTTCCTGACAGCCAAATTCTAACCGAGATACGACCAGGTTCCGGTCACTCCGCCGCGACGGTTTCCGGTTGCAGCGCCTTCTTCCAATCTCCAGTCGTGTTCCACCAGCGGTTCGGGTTGGCGCGGTCGTCGAGACCCTTGGAGCGGCTGGCAAGCAGCGGCTGAATGCGGATCACCGGCTCCTGATAACTGTGAACCTGGTAAATCGCTTCGACGACGCGAGCGGCGAGCTTCTGGTCGTCGGGCAGTTCGAACGACACCTCGACAGTGCCCGGCCGCCTGCGCAATTCCGTCTCGGCGCCGGCGGCGGCACCTTCAAGCGGCCGGTAGCGTTCGATGCCGTCCGCTGACTGAAAGGCATTGCTGTCATATTTGCCCATTCTGAGCGGCGCGATCGCGACCACCGCCTCCATGATGCGGTCGACATCGGCGGCCGGTGCCTGAAAGGTCACCAGCAGCAGCAATTCCATCCGCAGCGATTTCGTCTCAAAGCCACTGTCGATCATCCGAGGTCTCCCTGCTTATGCACTTTGAGGGAGCATATACGCGAGCGCTCCTGACATGGTGGTGTCAGTAGTTAGTCAGCAGTGGGAGCGATGTCGGCGGCGGGCCCACTCAGAGGATTTTGCGGAGCAGCCTGGTGCCGACCAGCACGATATAGCAGGCGAAGAACAGGCCGAGTGCCCAACCGAAGCCCGACGGCCCGAAAGCGTCCATGCCGATGCCGATTGCCTGCGGGCCAAGCACCATGCCGACGCCGTAGCAGAGCACGAAGGCGGCGTTGGCGGAGGCCAGTTCGTGGCCGGAAAGCTGGGAACCGAGATGCGCCAGACCGATCGTGTACATGGCGGCGACCACGCCGCCCCAGACGAACAGAAGCGCGGCCATCAAATGCCAATTCTGCGCGAAGAACGGCATAAAGACGGTGCCGACAAGCCCGACGCTGGCACAGGCCATCAGCAGATAGCGGCGGTCGCTGACGCGGTCGCTGATCATGCCGATCGGGATCTGCAACAGTACGTTGCCGAGCCCGATCATGGTGAGCAAAAGAGCTGCGTCGGCCTCGGAGTAGCCGATGCGGTTGCCGTAGACCGGGAACAGCGCAAAGCCGCCGGTCTCGACCGCACCGAAGACCAGCACGGCCGCGGTCGCCGTCGGCACCAGCCAGATATAACGCAGGAAATTGCTGGTTTCGCCGTCGGCGACGATCGTCGGGCTCTCGTTGCGTGCTGCCAGAACCGGTATGGCGGCGAGCGTCACCAAAGCGATGGTGACGCCGAAGGGCAGGAAGCCGCTGCTGCCGAGATGAGCGAACAGCCATGGCCCGGCGGCAAAGCCGAGAGACAGCACGGTGGCATAGATACCGAGGACCAGTCCGCGTCGGTGTGGCGGCGCCGAGGTGCTGATCCAGAATTCTGAGAGGATGAACAGCACCGTCAGCGCGACGTGCAGCAGGACGCGCAGCGGAAACCACATCCAGAAAGCTGGCGCGAAATGGAAACCGACAAAGGCCAGCGCCCCGGCGACGATCATGGCAAGCATCGTCCAGGCGACCCCGAACCGCATGGCAAGCGGGGTGGCGAGCGGCGCGCCGGCGATCGAGGCGAGGCCGGCGACCGCGGTATTGAGACCGATCATCGACGCCGAATGACCACGCGTTTCCAGGATGACGCTGAGCAGCGGCATGCCGAGGCCGATGGCGATGCCGACGACGCTGATCGAAGAGATCGCCGCGACCATCGGCAGCCAGTGTACGCGTTCCTCGCTCTGCGGCTGGGTATCGACTGTCATGGAATGCCTGGCTGCTCTAGAGAATTTCGCGGACGAAGCGATTGCGGACAAGCCGATAGAACGGCACGGGACCGCCGGGCCTCAGCAGCGGATCCTGGGCGAGCCGC
The DNA here is from genome assembly GCF_040321795.1 of Mesorhizobium sp. M0244. Classification (NCBI taxonomy): domain Bacteria; kingdom Pseudomonadati; phylum Pseudomonadota; class Alphaproteobacteria; order Hyphomicrobiales; family Phyllobacteriaceae; genus Mesorhizobium; species Mesorhizobium sp. M0244. The sequence goes on from NZ_JAMYSE010000119.1 coordinate 9,415, forward strand.
GTTTCCAGCTCCTCCAGGACCGTGCGCGTGATGTCTGGAACGTCGGCTTGACTGGCCTTGGCCAGCGGCAGCCAAACGACGTCTTCCAACTCGTTGGTCGGACCGCCACCCGGCAGTTCCACGGCGATGTCGTCGCGCCATGCGGCGAGAAAGCGCGTATCGAAGCGGCGCACCCGGTTGGGCGGCGTGATGGCGCGTGCGACGAAGCGCAGCGCTTGCAGTGATGGAATAACACTGTGTTCGACAAAGCCCTGCCAGTCGCGCTTGGCGGTCGCGAAGGTGCCTTTTTGGCCAATCAGCAGCCCGGCCTCCTCATAGGTTTCGCGGATCGCCGACAAAGCAATGGCACGGGCGCGGGCAGCGCTGGTGCGGCCGATGCCCGCGGTCAATCTCGCTTCTTCGTCAGGGTGCAATGCAGTGGCTACGGGGATACGGCTGTCGGCCGGATCGGTGCGGCCACCGGGAAACACGAATTTTCCAGGCATGAAGGCGTGGCGGGCATGGCGACGGCCCATCAGCACCAGCAACTCACCGTCCTTGCGGTCGAGCAGGATCAGCGTCGCGGCGTCACGGGGGCGTATTGGCTGGCTGTCGAGCGCGATTGCGCTTCGCTCAACCTTGTCGACTTCCGCCTTGGTCATGCCGTCCATGCGCTCGACCTAGCGGAATCTTCTCTCATGCGAAAGTGGGCTTCATCCATAGCCGATTGCGCCAGTGATGGCTTCAAGCCTCGGGATGCGACTCGATCAGGTCTTCTTCGCCACCAAAGCCGTGCATATAAAATGCCCATTGCAGGCCGATGACAGCGCCCTTGACCGGCTGCAGCAGGACGACGGCTAGAATGATGGTCAATGGCACCCAGATTGCGATGTGCTGCCAGGTGGAGAGGGTCGAGGTCGCCTCGACACCCATGAAAGCGCCGAGCACGATGTGGCCGACGATGACCACCACAAGATAGGCCGGCAGATCGTCGGCGCGATGGTGATGGAGCTCGTCGCCGCAATGATCGCATTTGTCGACGGTCTTGACGAAGGCGCGAAACAGCTTTCCCTCGCCGCAATGCGGGCAGCGGCCAAGCATGCCGCGCTTCATTGCCGTCCATAGCGGCCGGGCGGTCCGGCCGGAGTGATGCTCGCCGCCGAAAACCAGTTCTTCCACCTGCAGTTCTTTTGGCATCACCGTCTCCTGCCGCGCGAGCCGGTACGCGATTGCGACGCCCGGGCGCGGCCTTTGGCCTTGTGGAACGACCGTTTGGAGCCGGGCAGCGGCTTTGGTTCGGTCAGCATCTCGAAACGCATCGCGCCGGCCATCGGCGCCACCTCGATCAGGCGAACCTCGACGCGGTCGGCAAGCTGATAGCCCTTCCCGGTGCGTTCTCCGAAAAGCGATCGGGCAGTTTCGTCGTATATATAGTAGTCGCCGCCCAGCGTTGAAACCGGAATGAAGCCATCCGCGCCGTACTGCGGCAATTGGACAAACAGTCCCGATTTGGTGACGCCCGAGATGCGGGCGTCGAAACGGTCGTCGATGCGCTCGGCGAGATAGGCGGCGATCAGCCGGTCGACCGTGTCTCTCTCGGCGGCCATCGCGCGGCGCTCGGTCGCCGAGATCAGTGCTGAGACCTCTTCCAGCCGTTCCGCCTCGTCCTGCGTCAGGCCGCCCGGACCAAGGCCGAGTGCGGCAATCAGCCCACGATGCACGATCAGGTCGGCATACCGGCGGATCGGCGAGGTGAAATGCGCGTAGCGCTTCAGGTTGAGGCCGAAATGGCCGATATTGGCGGGCGAATATTCGGCCTGGCTCTGCGAGCGCAGCACCACTTCATTGACCAGTCCCTCATTGTCGGTGCGTCGCACGCGAGCGAGGATGCCGTTGAACTGGTTCGGCCGCATCTGCGCACCGCGCGCCAGCGACAGGCCTAGGGTCTGCAGGAATTCACGCAGCGATTCCTGCTTGGCGAGCGAGGGCGAATCGTGGATGCGGTAGACCAGCGCCTGCCGCTTCGCCTCCAGTGTCTCGGCGGCGGCGACATTGGCCTGGATCATGAACTCTTCGATCAGCTTGTGCGCGTCGAGCCGCTCCGGCACGACGACCTTGTCGACGGTGCCGTCCTGCTTGAGCAGGATCTTGCGCTCGGGTAGATCAAGCTCGAGCGGCTGGCGCGTGTCGCGGCCGCGCTTCAGGATCGCGTAAGCGTCCCATAGCGGCTTCAGCACCGCATCGAGGATCGGGCCAGTCGTGTCGTCCGGTGCGCCGTCGATCGCCGCTTGCGCCTGCTGATAGGCGAGTTTCGCCGCCGACTTCATCATGACGCGATGGAAGGAGTGCCTGAGTTTGTGGCCATCGGCCGAGAAAGTCATGCGCACCGCTATCGCGGGACGATCCTGGCCCTCGCGCAGCGAACAGAGGTCGTTCGAGATACGCTCCGGCAGCATCGGCACGACACGATCGGGGAAATAGACTGAATTGCCGCGCTTCAGCGCTTCGCGGTCGAGCGCCGTGCCATAGCGCACATAGGCGGCGACATCGGCAATGGCGACGGTGACGATCACGCCGCCGGCGTTCTTCTCGTCGGTATCAGGCGTGGCCAACACCGCGTCGTCATGATCCTTGGCATCGACCGGATCGATGGTGACCAGCGGCAGCTCGCGCCAATCGTCGCGGCCGGCAAGCGTCGCCGGCTTGACCGCCTCCGCCTCGGCGATGACGTCGGCTGGGAAAATATGCGGGATGTCGTGCGCGTGGATGGCGATCATCGAGACCGCCTTTTCGCTGGTCAGCGAACCCAGCACCGCCAGAACCTTGGCTCTCGGCAGCCCGTACCGGGAGGCCCGCGCCGGCTCGACCTCGACCAGGTCGCCGTTCTTGGCACCGTTCTGGAACTCCTTGTCGACGACCAGTTCAGGCTGGCGCCGCTCCACCGGCTCGATGCGGAACGTGCCGTCCTTCAGCACGCGGAAAACGCCGAGAACCGCATCGGTGCGCTTCTCGAAGATCTTCATCACCCGGCCGGTATAGGCCGGGCCTGCCGGATCGTCGGTTGGAAAGGTCTTGGCCAGCACGCGATCGCCGATGCCAGGCGTCGGGCCATTGCCGCCGCGCGACACGCGGATCGCTATGACCGGAGGTTCGCCATTGCCCACGGCTTCGGTCGGGTGCGCCAGCAGCGCACCGTCGGCGTCGCGGCCAAAGATGTCGAGCACCGCGACGTGGGGCAGGGCGCCGACACGGGCGAGCCGCTTGCGCTCCTTGGTCAGCAGGCCTTCGTCCTGCAGGTCGCGCAACATGTCCTTCAGCCAGACACGGTCTTCGCCGCGCAGCGCAAACGCCTTGGCGATGTCGCGTTTTCCGGCGCGGTCAGGATTTTCGGCAATGTAACGCAGGATCTCGTCGCGCGAAGGCCGGTAATTGTCCCTCACCTTGGCGCGGGTATCGGCGGTGCGCAGATCGCCGTGGCTTCTTCCGGAGACTTTGCGCGCCAACCCGTCCTATCCCTTTTTCCTGGCCGCCGGTTTTTTTGCCGCTGCCGGTTTTTTGGCAGGCGCGGCCGCTTTGCGGAAGGGCTTTCTGGCGCCATTGCCGCCCTTGGCTTCCTTTTCTGCGATCAGCGCCACCGCATCCTCGATCGTCACCGATTGCGGATCCCTGCCTTTCGGCAGCGTCGCATTGACCTTGCCGAAATTCACATAAGGCCCGTATTTGCCGTCGCGCACGACGATCTTGCCGCCGCCGGCAGGATGCTCGCCAAGCTCTTTCAATGCAGCGGGCGTGGCGCCATTGCGGCCGCCTTTGCCTTTTAATTGCTTCTCGGCGATCACCGAGACGGCGCGATTGAGGCCGATCGAGAACACGTCCTCGATGCTGTCGAGATTGGCATAGGTGCCGTCATGCAGCACGAACGGCCCGTAGCGTCCCAGACCGGCCGAAATCATCTTGCCGGATTCCGGATGCTGTCCGACATCGCGCGGCAGCGACAGCAGGGCGAGCGCCTTTTCGTGATCAATCGAATCGACCGTCCAGCCCTTCGGCAGGCTGGAGCGCTTGGCTTCCTTGCCGTCGCCGCGCTGGATATAGGGGCCGAACCGGCCATTGCGCAGCGTGATCTCCTCGGCGGTATAGGGGTCCTTGCCGAGCACCTTGGTGCCGTCTTCGCCGCTGCCGTTCTCGCCATTGGGATTGGCGGCGTCGCCGAGCTGGCGGGTGAACGAGCATTCTGGATAGTTCGAACAGCCGACGAAGGCGCCGAACTTGCCGAGCTTGAGCGACAGGTTGCCGGTGCCGCATTTCGGGCATATGCGGGGGTTGGAGCCGTCTTCCCGCGCGGTAAACACAAGCGGCGCCAGCTCCTCGTTGAGGGCGTCGAGAACGTCGGTGACGCGCAGCTCCTTGATGTCGGCGACGGCGCCGGAAAAATCCTTCCAGAAGTCGCGCAGCACGTCCTTCCAGGCGAGCTTGCCGTCAGAGATTTCGTCGAGTTTCTCCTCGAGCGAAGCGGTGAAGTCGTACTCGACATAACGCTCGAAGAAGCTTTCGAGGAAGGCCGACAATAGCCGGCCCTTGGCCTGCGGCACCAGCTTGCGCTTGTCGATGGTGACGTAATCGCGATCCTCGAGCGTCTTCAGGATGGCCGTATAGGTCGACGGCCGGCCGATGCCCAACTCTTCCAGCTTCTTGATCAGCGAGGCTTCCGAATAGCGCGGCGGCGGCTCGGTGGTGTGCTGGGTGGCGTTGATCGCCTCGCGGGTGAGCTGCTCGCCGGCACGGATCTCGGGCAGGCGGCGGCTTTCTTCATCTTCCGAATCTTCTTCCTTCTGCTCGATGTAAGCGGCAAGGAAGCCGTCGAAGCGAACGACCGAGCCGACAGCACGAAGCTCGGCGGTACGCGAACCGTTGATCGCCTCGATCTCAACCGTGGTGCGCTCGATCTCGGCCGGCTGCATCTGGCTGGCGATGGCGCGTTTCCAGATCATCTCGTAAAGCCGCGCCTGGTCGGCATCGAGATACTGCCTGACGGAAGCCGGCGTGCGCATGAACTCGGTCGGGCGGATCGCCTCGTGCGCTTCCTGGGCATTCTTGGCTTTGGCGGAATAGACGCGCGGCTTTTCAGGCAGGTATTTCGGGCCGAATTCCTTGGCGATCGCATCGCGTGCGGCAGAGATCGCCTCCGGCGCCATCTGTACGCCGTCGGTTCGCATATAGGTGATCAGGCCGGTGGTCTCGCCGCCGATCTCCATGCCCTCATAGAGCCGCTGCGCGACCTGCATGGTGCGGTTGGCCGAAAAACCAAGACCCGATGAGGCGGCCTGCTGCAGCGTCGAGGTGGTGAAGGGCGGGCCGGGATTGCGCTTGGTCGGCTTGGCTTCGACCGACAGCGCCTTGAAGCTGGCGCCTTCGAGCATCGCCTTGATGTCGTCGGCCTGCGCCTTGTTGGAAATATCGAGCTTTTGCAGCTTCTTGCGCTCGAAGGCGGTCAGCCGCGCCTCGAAATTTTCCTTGCGCGGCGTGCCGAGGATGGCGGCGACCTGCCAGTATTCCTCGCGGATGAAGCGCTCGATCTCGGATTCGCGGTCGCAGACCAGACGCAGCGCCACCGACTGGACGCGGCCGGCTGAGCGGGCGCCGGGCAGCTTGCGCCACAGCACCGGCGACAGCGTGAAGCCGACCAGATAGTCGAGTGCGCGGCGGGCGAGATAGGCGTCGACCAGCGGTCCATCGATCTGGCGCGGATTGGCCATCGCTTCCAGCACCGACGCCTTGGTGATAGCGTTGAAGACGACGCGGCTGACCGGCTTGTCCTTCAGCGCGCGCTTCTGCTTCAGCACCTCCAGGACATGCCAGGAAATAGCTTCGCCCTCGCGGTCCGGATCGGTGGCGAGGATCAGCCCGTCGGCGTCCTTGACCGCCTTGGCGATGTCGGCGAGACGCTTTCCGGACGCGGTGTCGACGGCCCAGGACATGGCAAAGTCCTCATCCGGGCGTACCGAGCCATCCTTGGCCGGCAGATCGCGGACATGGCCAAACGAGGCCAGAACCTTATAGTTCTTGCCGAGGTACTTGTTGATTGTCTTCGCCTTAGCCGGCGATTCGACGACGACGACGTCCATACGGTCTCATATCAGTTGTGATGCGGCAGAAGAATTCCGCTGCGCGCGACGAAATCTCGTTCAATGTGTCGCTCACATGGCCGCGCTTTTGCATCCGGTCAAGGCCAAGCAGCCAAAATGCGGCCCTGCACCGAATGCGCAACCCAGCGGCGCCATGCGATTTTCCGCAATCCTGGACAAGGGAAATGGGCCGCCTATCGCTGGACAAGCCCGGCAATTGATCCTGGAGAACGGGACAAACTCTCCCGCGGATATAAGAGAAACATCGATCACGCGCCAGCCCTGCTTGAACAGACGCTGTGAAACGCCCAATCGGATGGGTGCCCATAGGCCCGGCATTTGCCCGGAAATCATAGGAATTGCCATGCCGAAGAGCTGGCCGCCGGGGGTGGTTGGGTGGACTTCCCGGCGACCAGCCGCATTTCCGCCTGTTTGGGCGGATCAGAGGCTCAAGGCTCAGTCGGCCTTGGCGATATGCCAGACGCCGGCGACGCCCTCGCCGGTCACGTCGCCGGCCTTCTTGTCCTTGATGAACGTGTAGAGCGGCTTGCCTTCATAGGCCCACATCTTGGTGCCGTCGGTGCGGTCGACGATTGTCCATTCGCCTTCGGCCTTGGCGCCGGCCTCAGCCTTCAGCGGCGGCCAATTGGCGGCGCATTTGTCGTAGCAGTTCGACTTGCCTGTCTTGTCCTTGTCGTAGGTGTAGAGCGTCATGCCGTTGGCGTCAGTGTAGATCTTGGTGCCGCCGACTTCCGCTTCCTTCCACGCCTCGGCGGCGAAGGACGCGGCGGTGCCGAGCAAGAGCGCAGCCATGCAGATTGCGATCGTTTTCATGGACATCTCCCTGGAAGATTTTCAACGAAGCGCGCGGAATAACGCGGCTTCGTTTGATCAACGCTGCCTGACTGCCCTTTCTTCCCGGGCCGTTTCCCGTCGATCCCGGCGGGGGCGACGACTTGCCACGCGATGGTGATTGGCGGACGACCGTAGTCGCGGCTATATGGCTGCGCAGTCACCGGGAGACGGAAATGGCATTGGACGTCGGCTATGTCAGCGCGATCGGGGCGGGAGCGATCTCGTTCCTGTCACCCTGCGTGCTGCCGCTAGTGCCGCCTTATCTGTGCTATATGGCCGGCGTGTCGGTCGACGATTTCCGCGGCGAGGCCGGCATTGCGGCAAAGGCCGGTGCGCGAGGCGCGCTGGTTAATTCCTCCATCGCCTTCGTGCTCGGCTTCTCGACGGTCTTCGTCGCGCTCGGCGCCGGCGCCTCGACGATCGGCCATCTGCTGCGCGTCTGGCAGGAGCCGCTGGCAATGGCGGCCGGCGTGCTGATCATCCTGATGGGGCTGAATTTCCTCGGCATATTGCGCATCCCTTTGCTTTCACGCGAGGCGCGGTTCCAGTCGCAAGGCAAGCCGGCCAGCCTGATCGCCGCCTATGTCATGGGCTTGGCGTTCGCCTTTGGCTGGACGCCCTGCATCGGCCCGGTGCTGGGGCCGATCCTGACGCTTGCCGGCGGCCGTGAAACGGTGGGCGAGGGCGCGCTGCTGCTTGCTGCCTATTCACTCGGCCTCGGCATCCCGTTCCTCGTCGCGGCGCTGTTTTCCGGCGCTTTCATGCGCTTTCTCGGAAAATTCCGCGTCCATCTTGGTCGCGTCGAAAAGGCCATCGGCGCGCTGCTGGTGGTCGCCGGCGTGTTTTTCCTGACCGGCGGCGTGCAGGCGGTGTCCTACTGGCTGCTCGAGAATTTTCCGGTGCTGGGGCAATTGGGATAGGTTTGCCGCCCGGCCGAGGCCCGAGGTCGTGGGGGGGGGGGGGGCCCGGCCCCCCCCCCCCGGGGGGTGGGCGCGGGGAAGAGAAGAGCCGGGGGGGGGT
>NZ_JAMYSE010000120.1:0-17340 GCF_040321795.1 Mesorhizobium sp. M0244
TCTGCTCCCACGTAGGCCCTCCGTCTCTCGCGATCGGGGGGATTCTTCGCACAGTCACCTCATGCCCCGCACGAGGGGAGCGGCGTGGCGCTTACGATTTGTATCACAGTTTGTATCTCAGTGCGTATCGCACGACGCGGAGTTGGCCACTTTGTAAGTGGCCCTTCTTCCGGGGAACCGAAACGACTTCAGCGTTGTCGTGCTTGCGCCAAGAGCTGTTCTCGCCGAGCCAAACGTCCAAGTGTCGCCTTTGGGCCGCGCGCGGAATGGCGGCTTTTGGTGTCCGAAGAACGATAGCGGACGTTCAGCCCGGTGAGACCAGGGTCTGAAGCTGACCCGATGCAGGCCGCAGTGAACTCGAAGTGGCCATTCGCAATCGCGCAAACAGTCTCCCTGACAGCGAGGTGCTGGCGGGACGTTTGGCGTAGTAAGCTTTGCGCTCGCAACCTACGCAAATTGGGCGTATCGTTGGCATATCGTCGGCTGCTAATACATGAGCCGGCGACTGAGAGCGCAAGACTCCCGCAGCGGACTGGGCGCGCTAGAATCCACAACTACTCGTTGCGCTCACGAGACAATCTGCCTCTGCCGAAACCTCTTTTGCTCGGTTCCGGCCAGAATTGCCTTTTGCAAATCGGAAGAGGAGCGCTTGATGCAGATTCTGCAAACCCGCCGCCGATTCCTGACCGGCGCTGCAATGGCAGGCGCTGCCGGTATCGTCGGTCTTCCGGAGTCACTCCACGCCGAGCCGCTGGAAACGACCACGGTTCGTCTGCCGCGGTGGGTTGGTGGTTCCTATTGCTGGGCAGGCGCGTACATCGCCGGAGAACTGATGCGCGCAGAGGGCTTCACCGACGTTCGCTACATAGAAGCCGACAGAAGCGTCGACCAATCGGAATGGATCGCACGCGGTGAGACCGATTTCTCTGTGAACTTTCCGCCGAATCAGATCGCGTCGATCGACGCTGGCGTGCCGATCAAGGTGCTAACCGGGTTGCACTCGGGATGCCTCGAACTGATCGCCAAGGAGAGCATCCGCAGCGTCACGGATCTGCGGGGCAAGAGGGTGGGCGTGGATGGTTTCAATAACTCGCGACACATGTGGCTGAGGCTCATGTCCGCGTATGTCGGGCTCGATCCCGTGAACGATATCCAATGGGTCTTGACTAAGGACGTCAAGCCCACGGAACTCTTCATCCAAGGGAAGATCGACGCATTCCTTGGGACGCCGCCCCAGCCGCAGGAGCTGCGCGCCAAGAAGATCGGCCACACGATCCTCAACAATGCCGTCGACCGCCCATGGTCACAGTATTTCTGCTGCATGATCTCCGCCACCACGGACTACGTGAACAGGTACCCGGTGGCGACCAAGCGGGTCTTGCGATCCATCCTCAAGGCCGCCGACCTCTGCGTGTCGGATCCGCAGTGGGTGGCCCGGCAGATGGTCGATCGCGATTTCGTCCCGTCGCATGACTACGCGCTCCAAACGCTCAAGGATATCCGCTACGACCGCTGGCGGGAATTCGATCCTGAAGACTCCCTGCGGTTCTACACACTGCGCATGCAGGAGACGGGCATGATCAAATCGAGCCCGCAACAGATCATCGCCAACGGAACGGACTGGCACTTCCTCGACGAGTTGAAGCGTGAGCTGAAAACCTGAGCAGCTGGCTGACTCGTTGTGCCTTTTTCCTTGGGAAGGAGAAGCCCATGCAGATCATCCAGAACCGCCGTCATTTCCTAGCCGGCGCTGCGGCCGTCGGCGCCGCAGGACTTATCGGCACCGCAACACAAGCCCGGGCCGAGCCGCCGCTGGAGACCACTTCCGTCCGCCTGCCGCGGTACATCGGCGGCGCCTATTGCTGGGCGGGCCTGTACATCGCCGGAGAAATGCTGCGCGCCGAGGGGTTCACCGATGTCCGCTATGTGCAAGGCGACAAGAAGGTTGATCATTCGGCGTGGATCGCAAACGGCGAGACGGATTTCAGTGTGAACTACGTGCCGATTCATCTGGCGTCGATCGATGCAGGAGTGCCGATCAGGGTACTAAGCGGACTGCACTCCGGGTGCCTCGAACTGATCGCCAACGACAGCGTCAAAGGCATCTCGGACCTGCGGGGAAAGCGGGTTGGGGTCTTTACGCTTGATTCGCCGCAATACGTGTTGGTTTCTCTGATGGCCGCCTATGTTGGGCTCGATCCCGTCAACGACATCGAATGGGTCATCGAAGAACACAATTTTGCGGAAGGCTTCGTCGAAGGAAAATACGATGCAGTCCTCGGCCAACCGCCCCGCACGCAGGAACTTCGCTCCAGGAAAGTAGGCCATACGATCCTCAACTCGACCACCGACCTGCCCTGGTCGCAGCATTTCTGCTGCATGATTTCCGCGACTGCGGATTATGTCGACAGGCATCCGGTGGCGACAAAGCGCGTGCTCAGGGCCATCCTCAAGGGCGCCGACCTCTGCGCGTCGGATCCGCCATTGGTAGCGCAGCAGATGGTCGATCGAGGGTTCGTGCCCAGCTACGACTACGCGCTGCAAACGCTGCACGACATCCGGTACGACAGGTGGCGGGATTACGATGCCGAAGCCTCGATGCGCTTCTACGCGCTGCGCATGCACGAAACGGGCATGATCAAGTCGAGCCCGCAAACGATCATCGCCACCGGCACTGACTGGCGTTTCCTTGACGAGTTGAAGCGCGAGTTGAAGACGTGAGGGGCAGCCAGCCTCGTGCCATTTTCAATGGGAGGGAGAACCCCATGCAGATCATCCAGAACCGCCGCCGCTTCCTGGCCGGTGCTGCGGCAGCAGGCGCTGCAGGTCTCATCGGCGCAACGACTGACGCTTGGGCCGAGGCACCCCCTGAAACGACCTCCGTCCGCTTGCCGCGGTGGATCGATGGTGCCTACTGCTGGGCGGGGATGTACCTGGCCGGAGAGCTCCTCAAAGCGGAGGGCTTCACCGACGTCCGCTACGTGCAGGGCGACGAGAAAGTCGATCAGGCGGTGTGGATTGCACGCGGCGACACGGATTTCAGCATGAACTACGCGCCGGTCCATGTCGCGTCGATCGACGCCGGCGTGCCAATCAGGGTGCTTGGCGGTCTGCACTCCGGGTGCCTCGAGCTGATCGCCAACGACAGCATCCAAGGCATCCCGGACCTCAAGGGCAAGCGGGTGGGCATGCACGACATCGATGCGCCGTCGCGCGTGCTGGTCGCCCTGATGGCCGCCTATATCGGACTGGACCCCGTCAACGACATCGAATGGGTCCAGGAAAGCAAGCCGGTGGAAGCCTTCGCCGACGGGAAGTTCGATGCATATCTCTTCACGCCGCCGGAGACGCAGCAACTGCGCGCCAAGAAAATCGGCCACACGATCCTCAACACGACCCTCGACCGCCCTTGGTCGCAGTACTTCTGCTGCATGACTTCGGCCGCTGCGGACTACGTGAACAGATATCCGGTGGCGACCAAGCGCGTGCTAAGAGCCATCGTCAAGGGCGCCGACCTATGCATTTCGGATCCCGCATGGAGTGCAGCGCAGATGGTCGATCGAGGTTTCGTCCCCAGCTACGAAATCGCGCTGCAAACGCTGAGCGACACGCGGTACGACGTCTGGCGGGACTACGATGCCGAAGCCTCGATGCGCTTCTACGCGCTGCGCATGCACGAAACGGGCATGATCAAGTCGAGCCCACTGCAGATCATCGCCGATGGAACGGACTGGCGCTTCATCGAGGAGCTGAAGCGTGAGTTGAAAACCTGAGCCTGCTTTGTCCCAGGGAGGAAGCGTGACATGCGGATCATTCAGAATCGACGCCGTTTCATGGCCGGCCTGGCAGCCGGCACCGTGGGAATTGTCGCAACCCCGAGATTGGCGTTTGCCGAGCCGGAGCCCGAGACGACCAGTGTCCGGCTGGGCCGGTGGGTCGGAGGGGCCTACTGCTGGGAGTCGCTCTACCTCGCTGGCGAACTGCTCCGCGCCGGCGGTATGACCGATGTCCAGTACGTGCAAGGTAATCAAAAGTACTTCGACAGCAGCGAATGGATTGCAGCGGGTGAGACGGACTTCGACTTCAACATGCCGCCGATGCACATCCGCAGCGTCGAGGCCGGGGTGCCCGTCAAGATCCTGGCCGGCGTGCATTCCGGCTGCTGGGAGTTGCGAGCGAACGATCGCGTCAACAGCGTTGCCGACCTAAAGGGCAAGCGGGTGGGGGTCTGGGCGATGAACGACCACCCGCAGGTGTTTCTCCAACTGCTGATCAACTATGTCGGGCTCGATCCCAACCACGATGTTGAGTGGGTCGTAGGCGTCCAGGAGAACGGCTCGCTCATGCAGAACTTCATCGACGGCAAGGTCGATGCCTTCCTGGTAGACACCAGCCAATACTCCGAGGTTCGGAACAAGAAGGTAGGTCACACGGTCTTCAGCAATCTTATCGACCGTCCTTGGTCGCAGTATTTTTGTTGCATGCTCGCCGGCCGGACCGACTATGTCGATAAGTATCCGGTCGCCACCAAGCGCGTGCTGCGGGCCATCCTCCAGGCTGTCGAATTCTGCGTGTCGAACCCGAAATCGGCCGCCCGCGCGGTGGTTGATCGAGGCTTTCTGCCGAGCTACGACGTTGCGCTGACCACTCTGCAGAACACCGGGCACGACAGGTGGCGGGAATACGATGCTGAAGACTCGGTGCGCTTCTACGCGCTGCGCCTCCTGGAGACGGGCATGATCAAGTCGAGCCCGCAGGAGATCATCGTCAAAGGGACGGATTTCCACTTCTTCGAAGAGATCAAGCGCGAACTGAAGACGTGAAAGGCGCAGCGCGAAGGACCGCTGAAGAGGAGAACGTCATGCACATCATCCAGAACCGCCGCCGCTTCATGGCCGGCATCGCGGCGGGTGCCGCGGGAGTAATCGCAGCCCCGAGGCTGGCGCTCGCCGAGCCGGCGCCAGAGACGACGAAAGTCCGGTTGCCGGTGTTCGCCAAGGTCTCGGACTGCCAATCGCCGATGTATGCGGCCACCGAGCTTCTGCATGCCGAAGGCTTGACCGACGTTGAGTTCGTGTCTTCGGGCACCGGCCCGGATTCGTCGGACTGGATCGGCCACGGCGAGATCGACTTCGACTGGAACTACCCGCTCGCGCATGTGCTTAACATCGCAAAAGGCGCGCCGATAAAAGTCTTGACCGGCTTGCATGTCGGCTGTCTTGAGCTGATCGCAAACGATCGGGTCGTTGGCATCCCTGATCTGAAGGGTAAGACGGTCGGAGTGGATGGCAGCACCATCCAGTATCTGTTGCTGAATGTGATGTCTTCCTATGTTGGCCTTGATCCGGCAAAGGATTTCGAAACTCTCGTAACCCCCGATGCGGTTCAAAGCCTCGCGGAGGGTAAGATCGATGCGTTCCTCGGCGGACCGCCCACGCCCCAGCAGGCGCGCGAGCGAAAGCTCGGCCATGTACTTGTCAGCACGGCGATCGACAAACCATGGTCGCAGTATTTTTGTTGCATGCTCGCGAGCACCGCAGATTACGCAGGACGTTACCCGATGGCGACTAAACGAGTCATGCGCTCCCTACTCAAGGCCGTGGACCTCTGCATAACCAATCCGGAAGCGGTTGCGAAAAGTGCGGTCGATATAGGCTACGCCACCGACTACACGCTTCAGGCTATCCGTTCCGACATACGCTACGACAAATGGCGCGAATATGACCCCGAGGATTCCCTGCGTTTCTATGCGCTGCGTATGCAGGAGACAAATGCGGTCACGATGAGGCCACAGGAGGTTCTGGACCGCGGCACCGACTGGCGTTTCCTTAAGGAGCTCAAGCGCGAGATGAAGACGTGAGCCGCTGGCCGACGCGCGCGTTGCTGCTCCTCGCCCTCGTCGCTGAGGCTGCGCACACCTCTGCGCACGAAGCGTCAGCGCACGCTGGGGACAGCGAGCGCCTGCCGATGATGGGCGCTGCACCGGATTTCACGCTGATATCGCAGGACCACAAGCCGGTGTCGCTGCGCGACTTCCGCGGCAAGGTGGTCGCCATCGCCTTCATCTATACGTACTGTACCGACGTCTGCCCCATGCTGACCGCCCATATGGCCAGCGTGCAGGAAAAGTTGGGTAGTGCGTTCGGACCCCAAATCGCCTTTGTTTCGATCACCGTCGACCCGGAGCGCGACACGCCCGATGTTTTGAAGGAATATGCGCAGAATTTTGGCGCCGATCTGAAGGGCTGGTCGTTTCTTACCGGTGATCCGGCGGTCGTCCATGAGGTGGGACGGAAATACGGGGTCATCGCGAAGAAGGCGGCGAACGGAGATGTCGACCATACCTTGTTGACGTCGCTCGTAGACCCCAATGGCATCTTGCGAGTACAGTATCTTGGCGTCCGGTTCGACTTGGAGGAGTTCCGGGATGACCTTGTCAGCCTCTTGGACGAATCCAAATAGCATAACGAACCGGCTCGTTGGCTGGGTTGCCCGGCTGCCGGCGCGCGTCCAGACCAAGCTCTTGATCGCGTTCCTGTCGATCGTCGGCCTGCTGATCGTGCTCGGGGCCGTCGGGTTGCAGGTGCTGAGTGGGGTCAACGATCAGACCAACGAGCTGATCAGGCTGCAGCGCAGGATCGCGGCCTACCGCCAGGTACAGCACGATACGACCACCCAGCTCTACGGCATCTCGACCGCCCTGTTGCTTCAGGACGACCGGATGCTGGATGCGGCGCTGCGCCAGCTCAATCAGTTCGGCTACGACCTCGACCGCATGGAGTTCGTCGCCAAAGCCGAGGTGGAAGTGCTTGGCCAGGTCAGGCAAGAGTACGAGCGGCTGACGGCCGGGGTGACGCATGTGGCCGAACTCATTCGCGCCGGCAATACCGGGGAGGCGCGCAAGGTCCAGCTGGACGAGATCGTGCCGTCGGCCGACCGCCTCGAGCGGCTAACGAACCAGCTGGTCAACATCGCGGAAGCCGACATGGTGGCGGCCATCGAAACGACGGAGGGTGCGTACGGCACGTCCAGACTGATCGTGGTCTCGTTTGCGGTGGGCAGTATCCTGCTGGCGTTGGGGCTCGGCTACATCATCTCCTGGTCGTTGATCGAACCGGTCAAGAAGATCGAGACGCGTCTCAGCCAGATAGCGGCCGGCGACTTCGCCCAACACGTTGCCGTCGCCAATCGCGACGAACTTGGAGTGCTCGCCGCTAACGTCAACCAGACCTCCGACCAGCTGGGGCGCCTGTATCAGGAGATTGAGACGCGCACCCAGCAGCTCGACGAAGCCCTTCAGCAGCAGACAGCCACCGCAGACGTTCTGAAGGTCATCAGCCGCTCTACCTTCGATCTGCAGGTCGTGCTCGATACGTTGGTGGAATCGGCTGTCAGGCTCTGCCGTGCCGACAAGGGTGGTATCGTGCAGTTGCTGGATGGCGTATTCCGCTATGTGTCGACGCATGGCTACCCGCCCAGTTTCCGTGCTTACGTCGACGCCAATCCACTTCCAGAGCTTGCCGCAGGCCGAGGCTCCGCCGTAGGGCGCGTAATCGAAGAACGGCGGATCGTGCAAATCGAAGACGTGACCGCTGATCCGGACTACCGCGTTGCCTTGATCGCTGAGGCAGGCGGATTCCGCACCGTCCTCGCTGCCCCGCTGTTGCGGGAAGGTGATCTCGTTGGCGTATTCGTCATGACGAGGGTTGAGCCGCAACCTTTCAACCCCAAGGAGATCGCGCTCGTCGAGACATTCGCCGACCAGGCGGTGATCGCCATCGAGAATGCGCGGCTCTTCGAGGCGGTGCAGTCACGGACGCGCGAGCTTGCCGCGTCTGTTGGTGAGCTCGAGGCGCTTGGTGAGGTGAGCAAGGCAGTCAATTCGACGCTGGATCTCGACACGGTGCTGAAGACGATCGTTGCCAAGGCGGTCCAGTTGTCGGAAACGGATGCTGGCACCATCTACGTGTTCAGCAGCACGCGGCAGCAATTCCGTCCGCGCGCAAACTTCGGTATGAGCGATGAGCTTATCGCCGCAGTCTCGCACCAGACGATCGGGCTGGCCGACATGGGGATCGGCGACGCGCCCGGGCGCTGCATGCCGGTGCAGTTTCCCGACCTCAGCGAGGAGACCTCATCCTTCCTTGTAAGAAAGACGATCGTCGACGCCGGATATCGCGGTATCCTGATCGTTCCGCTGCTGAGGCCCAACAAGATCGTCGGTGCACTGGTCGTCAGGCGCCACAAGCCAGGTGCCTTCCATGAGCAAGTTGTCCACCTGCTGGAGACCTTCGCTGCCCAATCGGTGCTCGCGATCCAGAATGCCAAGCTGTTCAGCGAGATCGAGGAGAAAGGCCGGGAGCTGGAGGCAGCTAGCCGCCACAAGTCACAGTTCCTCGCGAATATGAGCCACGAGCTCAGGACACCGCTCAATTCGGTCTTGGGCTTCACAGAACTGCTGGTCGACGGCATCTACGGCGAACTCCCGGACAAGGCAAAGACGACCGTCGCGCGCGTGCAGGCGAACGGCCGTCACCTCCTCGGGCTCATCAATGACGTACTCGACCTTTCCAAGATCGAAGCCGGCCAGCTCACGCTGGCGATCGAGGACTACTCCATCGCGCAGATTGTTCGATCGACCGTTACGGCTGTCGAACCGCTGGCACGAGCGAAGGGTCTTGAGCTTTCAACGACTGTTGCCGAGAACCTTCCATTCGGCCGCGGGGACGAGCGCCGTTTGACGCAGGTCCTGCTCAATCTTGTAGGCAATGCCGTCAAGTTCACCGAAACGGGTGCGGTCGACATTCTTGCCGATGCGGTCGACGGGCACTTCGAGATCACCGTCCGAGACACCGGTCCCGGCATCGCGTCCAAGGACCAGGCTCTCATCTTCGAAGAATTCCAGCAGGTCGACAACAGCAGCACCAGGCAGAAGGGTGGCACAGGTCTTGGCCTGGCGATCTCGAAGCGCATCGTCGAAATGCATGGCGGAACCATAGACGTCGAGTCCGTGATCGGGTCAGGGTCGACATTCCGTCTCAAGGTACCAATCTGGGTGAATGAGGACGTGAGGGCCGCATGAGCAAACGAATCCTTATGGTGGAAGACACCGAGGACAACCGCCAGATCATCCGCGATCTCATTGCCACCACCGAATACGAACTGATCGAGGCGGCGGACGGCGCCGCCGGCATCGCTGCAGCGGGAGCGCACAGGCCAGACCTGATCCTTATGGACATTCAGCTCCCGGTGATCGACGGGTATGAAGCGACCCGCCGCATCAAGGCCGACCCGGCGCTGCGGCACATTCCGATTATCGCGGTCACCTCCTACGCGCTGTCGGGCGACGAGGCGAAAGCCCTTGCTGCTGGGTGCGATGGTTACATTGCCAAGCCATTCAGTCCGCGCCAGCTGCTTTCCGAGATTCGCGGGTTCCTTTCTTGAGGGAGGCAGCGCCTTGCACGATCCGCCTCGCATTCTCGCAGTCGACGATACTCCGGAGAACCTCGAGATCCTGCGCATGCGCCTCGAGGCGAATGGCTACGAAGTGGCGACCGCCGCCGATGGTGAAGAGGGGTTTGCAAAAGCTCGCGAACTCACGCCGGATCTGATCCTGCTCGACATCATGATGCCGAAGCTGGACGGTATCAGCGTGGTTCGCCTGCTCAAGCAGGACATCTCCCTGCAGGCGATTCCGGTCATCCTCGTCACCGCGAAGGCCGATACGCGTGATGTTGTCGAGGGGCTGGACGCCGGGGGTGACGACTACCTGACAAAGCCCTTCGAGCACAGGGCGCTGTTGGCGCGGGTGCGCTCGATGCTGCGCCAGAAGGCGCTTCACGACACCGTCGCAAGCCAGGCCCAACAGCTTCAGGATCAGGCCGCGCAGCTTTCCGATTGGAACCGCTCGCTCGAGCAGACCGTGGCGGAGCAGGTGACCGAGATCGAGCGAATGGGCCGGCTCCGACGGTTTCTGCCCGCGCAGGTCGCCGACCTCATCGTTGCGGCGGGAAATGGCGATGCGCTTCTGCAAAGTCACCGTCGCGAGGTGACCGTTGTCTTTTGCGATTTGCGCGGCTTTACGGCCTTCGCAGAGACCGCCGAACCCGAAGAAGTCATGACAGTTCTTGCCGAGTATCATTCCTGTCTTGGTGAACAAATTGTCCGCCACGAGGGGACTCTCGAGCGGTTCGTGGGCGACGGTATCGTCGTGGTTTTCAACGATCCACTGCCGTGCGCCGACCATACCGAGAGGGCCGTGTCTATGGCCGCGGCGATGCGCGATGCGATTGACGGGCATTCAGAGCAATGGCGCAAGCGGGATTACTTGCTCGGCTTCGGAATCGGCATCGCTCGGGGCCATGCAACCATCGGGCGGATCGGTTTCGATCAGCGCGCCGACTATGCGGTAATCGGCACTGTGTCGAACCATGCGGCTCGATTGTGCGAAGAGGCGAAGGCTCGACAGATTCTCGTCAGCCAACGGGTGTTCGGCGCTGTCGAGTCGCTGGTCGAATCCGTTCTTGTTGGCGAACTTACGCTGAAGGGCTTTCGCCGCCCGATGCCTGCCTATGAAATCGTGCGGTGGATCGGTCGGCCAAGATAGCGTTAGACGCATTCCGGCTTCTTTCGGACGATGCGGCGCGTCGAACCGCCGGCACAAAGCAGCCCAGCCATCGACCGATCCCGAAATCGCCGCAACGGGCCGGAAGTGGACCGTCGGCTTTCAGGATGACTGGGCAAGAAAGCCGACCCTTGCGTCCAGCGTAGTGCGGACCGCCTTGCGCCATCTGCGGAAGTTCGAGGCATCGCCGATGAACGGCAGCCGTCGGGCCCGTTCCAGAAGTTGGGGTGCGAGCGCACTATGGCGCAAGTCGGCCCCCATTGCCGACTTTCCCGCACCCAATATTCCTTGCGAAGGATGATCCTGCTTTGAGGGGCAACCAGCGCCCACAACACACCACAAAGGCTTCAACGGTTTTTTGCGGCCAATTGGCTTCTGCCGGACCGCATACGGTCAGCCGTCACTCCGGCAAGCCCGCGAACCGCATCTGCTTGATCCAGCGGTCGAGGCTTCCGGGTGCGGTCCAAATCTTGTCCCACTCCCTGCGTTCTTTACTGATGGATTCACTGGGAGTGTTCTGGAGGAAAACCGCAAGCGCTTCCTTTGCCTCTCGCTTGTTTCCTAGACAAGCGTGAATCCCCGCAAGCATGCGCTGTGCGCCGCTCGGGATTCTGGACATTTTCCGCATCGCCGCCAGCGCCGCCCCACAATCATTCTTTTCCCAGAGCGCCCAGCCCATCTGCCAGTGGAACCAGTCAGGGTGGAAGGGATCGATGCCCTTGGCCTGCTCGATCCGATCGATCGCTTCGTCCGTACGGCCCACATAGAGCAGCAGATCCGTACTCATGACGAGGATATGCGAGTCGCTGGGGTTCAAGGCGATCGCCTGATCGTACTGGGCAAGGGCCTGCTCGACCTCTCCGGCTTCGGTTTGGATGCTGGCGCGGACCTCATGCGCTCCAGCGTCATCAGGAGCGAGCAGGATGGCCTTGTCGGCGTATTCGGCAGCGAGTTTCAACGCCTCGTCCCGGTTGTGTTCCTGCGCGTGCCACCCGAATACCGCGTCATTGCGATAGGACCAGGCCAGCCCGATATAGCCGAACTGGGAGTTAGGATCCGCTTCGATCGCCTTGAGGCTGAACTGCCTTAACAGCTCGGTCCCCTCGGCTGAGATATCCTCTCCGATCTTGGCCCTCCCCATCAGGTAGTAGCGGAGCGCGCTGACCTGCGCGGCATCGCTCTGTGGCAAGGGTCGCTCGATCCTTACTCCGACCCGATCCGCGAGCGTGCGGATGATTTCCTCCTGGACGACGAAAAGATCGCCAATCTCCCGGTTGTAGGAGTTGGCCCAGACATGTGATCCGTCATGCGCATTCAGCAACTGGGCGGACACTTTCAGCCGGTCTCCGATC
The DNA here is from genome assembly GCF_040321795.1 of Mesorhizobium sp. M0244. Taxonomy (NCBI): domain Bacteria; kingdom Pseudomonadati; phylum Pseudomonadota; class Alphaproteobacteria; order Hyphomicrobiales; family Phyllobacteriaceae; genus Mesorhizobium; species Mesorhizobium sp. M0244. Next base: position 11,977 of record NZ_JAMYSE010000120.1, read on the forward strand.
TTCTGCTGGCTGCCTTCGAGCAGGTAGTCGACGCCGAGTTCGTCTCCAATCTGTCTGGCGTCGATCGGCTTACCGCGGTACTTGAAGCTCGAGTTCCGGGCGATGACGGCATAGGTCTTGCTCCGCGCCAGCTCGGTGATGATCCCCTCGGCAACTGCATCGCTGAGATATCCCTTGTCCGCACCGGCACTCATGTCGTCGAAGGGAAGGATCGCAATCCGGGGCATGTCCCTCGAACGAACGGGAGCGGCTCGCCATGCTTCCGCGCCGTAGTATGCGCCGATCGCTGCCGCAACGAGAGCGAGTGCAGCAAGAATGAAGCCGCGCGGCGAGAATCGTGTCTTGGCTCGTTCCATGACGGCCGCGGCGTTTGGGTCCGCCGTGTCCGATGGATTTGCATTCAGCCGGTAACCTCTTTTTGGGAGGGTTTCCACGATCGCATGCGCGTCGTCCCCCAATGCGCGGCGCATATCGGCAATGCATTGAGTGAGGCTGTCGTCGGTCACGAAGGTATCGGGCCAAACCGCCCGCATCAGCGCATCCTTGGACACGATCTCGCCCGGTCGCGCCGCGAGCACGGAGAGCACCTCGGCGGACTGGCTGCGAAGATTGACCGCTTTGCCTTCCACGGTTCGGAGTTCGTTGCTGTTCGCAAGAAAAACAAAACCGCGGAACGTGACCGTTTCAGCGGATTTCAGGTCAATTTCAGGAGCCTTTCGGGACATTTCACCCTCCTGGCGCGCTTCCTACTCTAGCCCATTCGGCCGCCGCATCCAAGCGATCCTGGCGGCACTGGATTGGACAGGAGGCTGACATGAAACGGACCAGGTTCATCATCGCTCTCGCTCTCCTTTTGGCAGCGCAAACGGCTGCAAAAGCGGATTCCCGCATCGGGAGATTCTGTGGCCCTGACCATGTCAACGAGGTTGCCTCAGACGACGTCCGTCCCAACCCCGGCGGTTATTGTGTCGCCAGCCTTAAGTCGATGGATAACCGGGCCATGTTCATCGCCATCGCTGTCACAATCCTTCTGACCAACCAGGGGGAGCTAATCAGGCTCCCCGACGTGAAACCCATGACCTCCATGGCCGAGTGCAGAGCTTGGACCCATCAACAGGAGTTCATGCGCGTACTCCCCGGCTATCTCGCCACCTTCCATTACTGCGACTACGCATCAGAACCATGATTTTGCAAGGTCTGGCTGTTCACGCTCGGACCGAAGGATGGCACCACTCCTGCCGGGACCAAGGTCGTCGAGATCGGGCCCGTTCCGCCGATCAGTGCGAGCGAGTATTTGCTGCGCGTCAACCGTGCCGGTGGAGCGCCCGGTGCCAAGACGCCGATCCATACACATCGGGGACCGGAGGCCTTCTATGTGCTGGGGCGGCAAGGTGCTGGGGCGGCAAGCTCGGCCAAAGAACGCCCCACGGGGTGAGCTATGCCGAAGCCGGCACGACCATGGTCGGACACGGGGTCGACATGCCGATGGAGGTGTTCAGCGCCGGCACAACCGCTCTTGATGAGCTGGCCATCTTCGTGGTGGACGCCAATCGGCCGTTCTCGTCGCCGGCCAGCCTCGACTGAGGCGACGTTTCGCGGGGTGGCGCGCATGTTTGGTACGAACTGAGGCGGCACCCCAGCGAAGATCCGCAAGATTCCGGAAATTTGGATTTTCGCTTACACGCATCATCGAATGTCAGGTTTGGTCCTCTATCCTGCCAAAGATGACAATTCCTGGTACTTCCGCTTCCCATCTATTCAGGACGGTCCGACCGTGAGGTCGCAACGACTGACTTTGCTGAAGGGTTTCGGGTGCCGTCAGGCGTACGAAAGTCTCTCATGCAGGAACCCGCGGGCCGCAGACGATTGCCTATGGGGATTTGTGTCTCGGGGTGTGCCAGCGCCTGTCGCGAACTTCCGCATAGGATGGGATGGTCATGTCGTGGAAGCGGCTTCCGGGCCAGGTCACAGAGGCTGTAGCGTTGATTCCGACGGGGTTGGTGTGCGTGATGACCGGCGCCACGGCAACGTGCAGATAACATCCCGTTGACCGGCGCCGGCGTGGTGCGGTCGTAAGAGCAACTTGGCCATGCCGGGTCATGGGGCGTTCTCCCGGTTCGGCGTTCTTGAGGCAGGCGGTGCACGAGGCTGGCACCACCGTTCGAACCTCTCGATGACGACCATGCGTCCGCCGCAGCAAGGGCAAGGCGGGCGGACGTCAGCCGGTTCTTCGGGAGTGTCGTCTTCGGGCGGCGGCGCGACGCCCAGCAGTTCGCGCGCGAGTGCGAGGCTGGCCTTGCGGGCGGAGCCGGCGAGCAGCCCATAGTGACGCATGCGGTGGAACCCACGCGGCAGGACATGGAGCAGGAAACGGCGGATGAACTCGTCGGCGGCAAGCGTCATGGCGCGCTGGCGCTCGACACCATCGCGGCGATAGTCCTTGTAGCGGAAGGTGACTCCAGCCTCGTCGAAGGCGATCGGGCGGCGGTTCGAGATGGCGACCCGGTGCGTGTAGCGCGACAAATAGGCGAGCACCGCTTGGGGTCCGGCGAAGGGCGGCTTGGCATAGACCATCCAGCGCTTGCTGCGAACAGGCTTCAGATGACGCAGGAAGGCCCGACGGTCGGCCAGGTGTGTCGCCGATCCGAAGAAGGCGAGCCGACCGGCGTCGTGCAGCGCGACCAGCCGGGTCAGGAACAGACGGCGGAACAGCTTGCCCAGTACTCTGACTGGGAGAAGGAAGGCCAGCCGCGACGATATCCAGCGTGACCCGTCCGGCGCGATGCCGCGGCCCGGCACAATCATGTGGACATGGGGATGGTGGGTCATTGCCGAGTCCCATGTGTGGAGCACGGCGGTGATGCCGATGCGTGCGCCGAGGTGCTTGGGATCAGCCGCGATCGTCAGCATCGTCTCCGAGGCCGCCTTGAACAGCAGATTGTAGACCAGCGCCTTGTTGTGGAACGCGATGACGGCGACCTCGGCGGGCAGCGTGAACACGATGTGGAAGTAGCCGACTGGCAGCAGGTCGGCTTCGCGCTCGGCGAGCCATGTACGCGCGGCCGCGCCCTGGCACCTGGGACAGTGCCGGTTGCGGCAGCTGTTATAGGCGATCCGCCATTGCCCGCAGTCCGCACAGGCTTCGACATGACCACCCAATGCCGCGGTGCGGCAGTGTTCGATCGCCGACATGACCTTGAGCTGCTGCAGGCTCAGATGCCCTGCGTGGGCGACCCGGTATCCGGGGCCGGCAGCACGGAAGATATCGGCGACCTCCAGGTCCGCTCGCACCGGTTCAGCCGGGCGGCGACACCGAGCGCGGCCTTGTACTTGATGCCTGGCGCCGCTTCGAGCAGCCGCGCCGCTTCCTCGACGCTCAGCACCTCGGGCAGCTTGCGCGGATACCGGGTGACCACCAGCGCGCGCGCCAAATCCCGCCGCTTCAGCGTCACCGTGAACAGGAATCGCAGCGCCGAAACCGCACCGTTGATCGTCGCAGGGCCCATGCCGTTCTCATGCTGGTGCAACTGGAAGCGCCGAATGTCCTCGGTCGTCGCGGTGTCGGGAGCACGACCAAGGAACGCGGCGAGGCGCCGGACATGACGAACGTAATCCTGCTGCGTATGCGGTCCCAGGCCCGCATCGGCATATCTTGCTGCATGCGCTGGCGAAGTGGCGTGATCGGAGCGTCGGTAGACAGAGTAGCCATGGCAAGTTCCTCTCGTTGAAGGGAACTCCATGGTCGGATCGCAGGCTTTACCCGCTCAAGGCCTATGAATGTCGCGCCATCTCAGAACCAGGCGACCCTTCCGCGAAGCGGGTTCGTGCATGAGGCGCGAAACGGTCATCCACGATCTTCAGGTTTTGACCCAGGACGGCCTTTCCCCGGTAGTGAGCGGCGCGGTCGTCGAGCGAGTTGTCAGCCGCCTATTTCCGCAGCCCATTAATGTGCAACTTGGGAAGCCGCCGACATCAATTCCTCCGAATTCGGCGCCTTGGGGGTATTAAGGCCAGCCTCCAGAACTTCAGTGAAGCTCCAGCGTACAATGCCCCCTTGGTCGATGAGAAACTGACCAACCAGCAGCTCCTTAGCGGAAGCCATCATCTGCTGATCGGCTTCCGTAATCTCATACCCCTCCTTCTTGTTGAGAAACTCGTTTATTGCCATGGGGTCCATAGGCTCGGGCAACTCACCCGGGAGATCGATACGGATCCCCATGACCTTGTCCATCCCGATCTCGCGCAAGCCGAAAGCACGGTGCGAGGCCCGCTCCGGGTCGGACGCGGCGAGAAGATCGGGTGTCGGATGGTAACGGAAATAGAGCCGTGCCCGCTCTACCGGCGTATTGACGACCGCCAGGCATTCGACGCCTTTCTCAGCCAGAGCCGGCTTGAGTTGCGCCATTGCCGCGACATTGCGCCGGCAGAACGCACAGTGCAGGCCTCGAAACAAGCCGATCAACAATGGGCTACGACCTCGAAAATCAGTGAGCGCGATTTTGCCTTCGCGGGAGATCGCATCGAGAATAATATTCGGCGCCCGGTCGCCCGGCTGCAGCGGGCGTTCGACATTACTCGTGGACATGGACAACCTCCTCGCCCCGGATAAGCACACCCAGCCATCCGGAGTTGAGTCCGTGCTGGGGGACGCCAGGGCAAAAATTGCTTTCGACCTTTGCCATATTGCCGAGGTCGAGATTGCGCGCGTTGCAAGTGCATCATAACACGAAAAAAGCCTCTGCGGGTCGCCCGTTTCGCGAGCTGTCGCGAGCGCTGTGGTAAACAGTGTATCGTCTCATCCGTGCCATGGGACGACACAGCGGCGGGACCGATTGGATCTTCACATGCTTGCGGTGTTCAAGTCTTGAAACTTGGGCGGCTTCGATGTGCCCGGACGTCAAATGTAGCGCTCCCGAATGCTCTTGCGCTGAAGGTCAGGTTCCCGGCCTCGTTTTGGACGTTCAAATCTGCAACGACCAAGGTCGAGATCGGATCTTCATATTTCGCCACGATTGGCGAAGGTCCGGTTGTGGCGCGGCCATGACCTCCAGCATTGTCACCCGCGATGTCCGCTTTTGGGATGCGGCTATGGCCTGCTCAACGACCGACATCGGGCGCAAAGCTGCCATTCCGTAGAAAAATAAATGCGATCGGCGAGTGGCTGGACCAGCTCTTAAATCGACATTGGCGAACCGCTTCGTAAACCATTGACGAATAACGATTATGTTAGTCGCGGAGGGACGTCGCTTTTTCAACAAAAACAAACAGTTAGTCCCTATGATTGCTGGGCCTGAGGGCGGCCCGTCATCCGATATGCAACGGTACGAGGGTTAAGCCGGCTGGCCGGCGCAGAGCCTCATGCAT
>NZ_JAMYSE010000121.1:0-17208 GCF_040321795.1 Mesorhizobium sp. M0244
CCTTCCTGCGGCTTTTCCTTAGCCGTATCGGGGATGATGATCCCGCCCGCGGTCTTGGATTCGGATTCAACCCGGCGTACGACCACGCGGTCATGAAGCGGGCGGAACTTCGACTTTGCCATTTTTTATTCCTCGATGAGAATGGTGAGAACAGTTCCTCCGTCCGGCGGCGCCGGACATGTAGTTAGCACTCATCTTGGGGGAGTGCTAACGTGGCGCTGAAATAGGCTGGTGGCTCACGCGAGTCAAGGCGCCCAGTGAGCATCACCAGGACAATTGCTTCAAACATATACTTGACTAAGTCAACTAAATGGCTGATCTTGCCGGCAGGAGGATGCCATGACGATTCATCATCACCCAGGCAAGGAGCGGATCGACGCGGTGCGGGCCTTCAACCGCTTCTATACCCGCCAGATCGGGTTGCTCGACGAAGGGCTGCTGAAAAGCACCTTCTCGCTGACCGAAGCGCGGGTGCTCTATGAACTGGCGCATCGCGATGGCCTGACCGCCACCGATCTTGCGCGCGATCTCGGCCTCGATGCCGGTTATCTCAGCCGGCTGCTGAAGAAGTTCGAGGGGCGTGATCTGGTCGAGCGCGCCACGATCGAGGCAGATGCGCGGCGCTCGTCGATCGCGCTGACCCAGGCCGGGCAGCAGGCCTTCGCGCCGCTGAACCAGGGCTCGCACGATCAGGTCACAGCTTTGCTCGACCGGCTTTCGGTCCCCGAACAGGACAGGCTGGTCAAGGCCATGCAGACGGTGCAGCGCCTGCTGGGCGGAAGCGCCGAGCCCAAAATTCCCTATATGCTGCGGCCTCTGCAGGTCGGCGACATCGGCTGGATCATCCATCGGCAGGGCCTGCTCTACGCGCAGGAATATGGCTGGGACGAGAGCTATGAGGCGCTGGTCGCCGAAATCCTCGGCGCATTCGTCAAATCCTTCGATCCGAAATGGGAACGCAGCTGGATCGTCGAGCGGGAAGGCGAGGTCGTCGGCTCGGTGTTCGTCGTGCACCAGTCGGACGAGGTGGCGAAGTTGCGCCTGCTCTATGTCGAGCCTTCGGCGCGCGGGCTCGGCATCGGCAAGCGGTTGGTCGAGGAATGTGTCGGCTTTTGCCGCGCCAAGGGTTACAGGACACTGACGCTGTGGACCAACGACGTGCTCACCTCAGCGCGCCGCATCTATGAGGCGGCCGGGTTCAAGCTGGCCGACGAGGAGCGCCACCATTCCTTCGGCAAGGATCTGGTCGGCCAGAACTGGAACCTGGAGCTGTAGCAGCGCCGCAGCATTTCGAGCATCGGCCTGCGCCGGCCGCGGCGGAAATCGCTTAGGTGGTTGGCCTGATGTTCTGGTTCAAGCGGAAGAAATTGGTGGGATCATATTTGTTTTTTAGTGCGGCCAACCTCGGGTAGTTTTCGCCGTAAGCTGCCAGAACCCGGTCCGTGCCTTCCTCGCCGAGATTATTGGCGTAGACGCCGCCGGTCGAGAAAGGTCTCATCGCATCCCACAGGTCGCGCGCCCATCGGATGTGCGTTTCGTCATCAGCCGGATTGTCCCAGATCGATATCGGGAAGCAATCATAAAGCGCATCCCTGTTGGCATAGGGCGTTTCGTCCATCGGTACTCGCGAGATGGCGCCGCCAACCTGCTGCAGGACCAGAAGCGATTCGCGGGGTGCAGTCATGTAAGCCGCAAGCATCGTATCGATCGCCTGGTCTGTAATTTCGCGCATGAACTGCGCCTTCCAGTAGTAGCGCCGCCCGCGCGGAAAGAGGCTGTCCCCCGCCGATTGGATTTGAAGATACTGCACAGGAGCAATCCGGCGCTCAACCGGCGTGCCATACTCTCTCAATGGCTGGACGATTTGCTCGCCCTCGTCGAGTGGGCCGATGTAACACGCCGAGATGCTGAAGAAGCGTTCGCCCGAGGGCGCCGTCACAAGTGCTGCATCCAGGCTCAGCTCATCCGGGGCGCTGCTCGAGTACGCACGGTAGAACCGCATCGCTTTACGTCCCTCGTCGTAGCGGTATAGCACCGACCCCGCGATGAGCAGCGGACCCACGGGATGAAGCGTATATTCGAAGCTCGTGACGACCCCGAAATTGCCGCCGCCACCCCGAATGCCCCAGAACAGATCCGTATTTTCGGCCGCGCTTGCCTTGAGTAACCGGCCGTCCGCCGTCACGATTTCGATGGCGACAAGATTATCGCAGCTCAGTCCATGTTTGCGGCCAAGTTTGCCGAACCCGCCGCCGAGTGTCAGTCCGGCTATGCCGGTATCCGCGTTGACACCCATGGTCGTCGCTAGACCATGGGCCTGTGTGGCTGCGTCGAACTCGCCCAGGTTCAAGCCGGCCTCTGCGCGCGCAACACGGCGGACCGGGTCGACTTCGATCCGCTTCATGCGTGACACATCGATCACCACGCCGCCGCCGCATACCGAGCTGCCGGCGACGTTATGGCCACCGCCGCGGACGGCGACAAGGAAGCCTTGCGATCGGGCAAAGTTGACGGCCGTGACGACATCGCTGGATTCCGCGCAATAGAAGACCGCCGCCGGCCTCTTATCGACCATTCCATTCCAAACTCTGCGTGCCTGGTCATAGCCAGGGTCGTCCGGAAGGATCAGATCGCCGCGAATTGCCTGCCTGAGCCGCGCGATATCTGACGCCTGCAACGCCGGCTCGGAACCGTCTATAAGCTTGAACATGCTCATCGAGGGATACCCTTCGTGATCCGGCACGGTTGGACAAGCAGCTTTCGTTCATTGTCATGTGTCTACCATGATGATCTCATGCACCGTCATTCGCTGCAAAATCGAATATCTCAGTCGCTGGATGAGCTAAATTCATCTAAACTGCCTGGATGAGAAAACTTCCGCCGCTCGGGTCGCTTCGTGCGTTCGAAGCCGCTGCCAGGCTGATGAGCTTCAGAAAGGCCGCGACGGAACTCGGAGTGACACCCACGGCCATCAGCCACCAGATTCGATTGCTGGAGGAGGTCTGTGGGCAACTGCTTTTCCGGCGGCGCCCACGGCCGCTCGTGCTCACGGGCGTGGGCGAACGGCTATTCCCGGTCGTTTGTAGCGGCTTCGACGCTTTCGCCGCGGCAATTGCATCAGCTTCGGCCGGTGTTGGCCAACGCCCGCTGCGCGTGACGAGCCCAAATGCATTTGCCAGCCGATGGCTGGTTCCGCGCCTGTCGAAGTGGCGGGAAAAGCATCCGAACATTCCATTGGAGATTATCGGGACAGACGCCGTTCTGGACCTGCGAGCCGGTGACGCCGATGTCGCGATCCGCTATGCGCGCAGGATGCCGCGGGACGTTCCCGCCCAGGAAATTTTTCGGGACGCATTTTTTCCGGTATGCAGCCCGGAGCTGTTGGCAGGAGGCGACCGACAGATCGAGCGCGCCGCCGATCTGCTGCAATACCCGCTCATCCATTTCGATTGGACGAACCGCGACCCCGAAGCGCCGACCTGGCAGCGATGGCTGGCGATCGCGCGCTCGGTCGATCCCGGCATCCCCGATGCCAACGAGGCATGGGACTTAAGCTTCCGCGAAGAGCTGCATGCGATCGACGCGGTCGCGGCAGGCCAAGGCATCGCTATCTGCAGCGACGTGGTCGTCAGTGGCGAACTCGAAGCTGGCAGGCTGGTCAAGGCACATGATCTCTCTCTCCCAGGCTACGGCTTTTATCTTGCCTGCGTAGCCAACCACCCTCGACAAGCGCATATCGAAGCCTTTTTTGCCTGGATGAGATCGATGGCCTAAGCAACGCCGATTTCCCGCCATCCTCATCACCAGGGACCTGGCGTAACAAATTGCTAACCATAAGCTCATTGCATGGCTGCCATGCACGTTTGCCGGCGTCTGGTCCAAAGCGGCTTCTTGAATCATAAGCACGCTCATTATATATGTCGCTCATGGTTTCCGACGGCATCGACAGATTGGGCTTCTTGATTCACGACGTGCAGCGCCTGATGCGCAAGCGCTTCGAGGCGCGCGCCAGCGGCTTCGGCCTTTCCTCGGCGCAATGGCGGCTTCTGGTCCGCGTCGCCAAGGAAGAGGGTGTCGCGCAAGCGCGGCTCGCCGAACTGCTCGAAATCGAGCCGATCAGCGTTTCGCGCCTTGTCGATCGCATGGAGGAGGGCGGCTGGATCGAGCGCCGTTCCGACGCAACCGACCGGCGCGTCCGCATGATCTTCCCGACCGCCAAGGCGAGCGCGGCCTATGCCCACGTCAAGAGTCTCGCCGGCGAAGTCTATGAGGAATCGCTTGTCGGTGTTTCGCCGGAAGATCGCCGTGTCCTGGTCAGGGCGCTGGATACGATCGTGCAGAATCTAGCGGACGGCGAGACGTCGTCCTTGGAAAAAGTGAAGAATACAGAAGGCGCAGCAGCATGAACGCGGTAGCCAAGATAAACCAAGATGCGACCAAGCTGGAGATGGAAGCTCCCGCGCAGCCGGCGCCGGTAACCATTGCCCCGCAGGTGCAGCCCGCACCGGTGGCACCAAAGAAGAAGCGCCGCGCCGGCCGTTTCCTTTTGATGGTCGCGCTGCCCGCGGCGTTGATCGCCGGCGGCAGCTATGTCTGGGTGACCGGCGGCCGCTATCAGGAGACCGAGAACGCCAATCTCGAGCAGGCCAAGGTGTCGATCGCTTCGGACACGGCAGGCCGCATCGTTCGGGTCGACATTGCCGACAACCAGCTGGTCAAGCAGGGCGACGAGCTGTTCGCCATCGACCCCGAACCTTATCGGATCGCACTGGCCCAGGCCGACGCGGCGGTGGCCGGCGCGCGCCTCAATGTCGAGCAGCTGCGTGCCGCTTACAGCCAGGCTGTGTCGCAAGAGAGATCCGACGAAAGCCAGGTCCAGTACGCGCAGTCGCAATATGACCGCGCCGCCGACCTTGCCCGCAAGGGCATCAACGCCAAGTCGTCGCTGGATGAGGCCAAGAACGACCTCGACAAGGCCAAGCAGCAGCTGGCCGTGGCCCAGCAAGGGATCGTCAGTGCCAAGGCGGCACTTGGCGGCAATCCCGACATCGAGACCGACAAGCATCCGACGGTGATGGCGGCGCTCGCCGCACGCGACAAGGCGGCCTACGATCTGGTCCAGACCACGGTCAAGGCGCCTGCCGGCGGCATCATCAGCCAGGCCGCTTCGTTCAAGGTCGGCCAGTATGTCGGTTCGGGCACGCCGCTGTTCTCGCTGGTCGAGACCGGCGACACCTGGGTCGACGCCAATTTCAAGGAAACCCAGCTCACCAACATGAAGCCGGGCCAGAAGGCCGAAATCGTGGTCGACACCTATCCGGGCAAGACGTTCGAAGCCATTGTCAAGGCGATCGGCGCCGGTACCGGGGCCGAGTTCTCGCTGCTGCCCGCGCAGAACGCCACCGGCAACTGGGTCAAGGTCACGCAGCGCATTCCGGTTCGCCTGGAGTTGACCGACGCCGACGCCAAAATGGCGCTGCGCACCGGCATGAGCGCGACCGTCACGGTGGACACCGGCGTCTCCCGCGGGCTGCCGAGCATTTTCGGCCACGCCACCGCAGGCGAGGCCAAGTAAAGAGGCCAACTAGAACAGCGGCCGCATAGCGAGCTGGATGCAGGTGACAGGATTGGTCCGAGGGAAGCGCAGGAAGAGTTGAATGCGTAGACGGGCTGCGCTGCGGCCTGCTTAAACCAGACAACTCTGCGCAGGATCTTCGGTCCTCAGGTTTCCGGGCGGCAGGCGCCCGTATGTCGAGACGCTCAGTCGATGTAACCCCCACATCGATGGCCGCGTCCCACCGCGATGAGGGTCTCCACAGCGAGGGCCTCGCCGCCCGGAAACCTAATGTACACGTTTTTGTTACCTGCTGGAAGTTTTACATCATGAGCAGCCCAGAACCCTTTCGCGAATTACCGCACCGCGGCCTGATCACCGTTGCGCTCATGCTGGCGACGATTATGCAGGCGCTCGACACCACGATCGCCAACGTCGCGCTGCCGACCATGACCGGCGATCTCGGCGCCTCCCCCGACAACATCAACTGGGTGTTGACCTCCTACATCGTTGCCGCCGCGATCATGACGCCGGTGACCGGCTGGCTGGCCGACCGCTTCGGTCGCAAGGAGCTGTTCCTGACGGCGGTGGTCGGCTTCACCGTCTTCTCCATGCTGTGCGGCATCGCCTGGAGCCTGGAGACCATCGTTTTCTTCCGGCTGATGCAAGGCGTGTTCGGCGCGGCCATCGTGCCTCTGTCGCAGACCTTCCTGCTCGACATCAATCCCAAGGAACGCCACGGCCAGGCCATGGCCATCTGGGGCGCCGGCATCATGCTGGGACCGATCCTTGGCCCGACGCTGGGTGGCTGGCTGACCGAGAATTTCAACTGGCGCTGGGTGTTCTTCATCAACCTGCCGGTCGGTATCATCGCTTTCCTCGGCATGGCCGCATATCTTCCCAGTGTTGCCCGGCGGGTGCGCAGCTTCGATTTCTTCGGCTTCACCATGCTCTCGCTTGGCGTCGGCGCGCTGCAGCTGATGCTCGATCGCGGCGGCGAGGTCGACTGGTTTTCCTCGATCGAGATATGGATCGAGCTTGGTCTTTCCATCACCGGCTTCTGGGTATTCATCATTCACACCCTGACGGCGGAGCACCCCTTCATCGACCCGAAGATCTTCCTCGATCGCAATTTCGTGACCGGGCTGGCGTTCATCTTTGTCATGGGCGTGCTCATTTTGGCGAGCATGGCGCTGCTGCCACCAATGCTGTCGACCATCTTCGGCTATCCGACCCTCACCATCGGCATCGTCTTAGGGCCACGCGGTGTCGGCACGATGATTGCGATGCTGTTCGTCGGGCGGATCATGCACAGGATCGATGCCAGAATCCTCGTCGTCATCGGCTTCCTGCTGACCGCGCAATCGCTCTACACCATGTCCAGCTTTTCGCCGCAGATGGACAACTGGCTTATCCTCAGCTCCGGCGTCATCCAGGGCCTTGGAATGGGAATGGTGTTCGTGCCGCTGTCCACCGTGGCCTTCGCCACGCTCGACGCACGCTTCCGCACCGATGCCACGGCGTTATTCAGCCTGGTGCGCAATCTTGGGTCGTCGATCGGCGTATCGGTGGTGACGGTTTTGCTGGTACGCAACACGCAGATCAATCACGCTGAACTCTCGGCCTATATCAATCCGTTCAATCCCAACCTCTGGGGGGCGTCGCCGGCAGCGGCGGGCGGCGACCCGACGGCGCTTTCCCTGATGGATGGCATGGTCAATATCCAAGCGATGATGATCTCTTACGTCAATGACTTCAAGCTGCTGATGATGATGACGCTGCTCGCCGTCCCGTTCGTTTTCCTGCTGCGCAAACCAAAGGCCGGTCCTGCCGCCGGTGGGGCGCCCGCGGCGCATATGGACTAGGCTGCGAATGTGCGGCGGCCTGAATGACGATCGAGAGGTACGCTGCGCCGCTTCCGGCAGGCGAAATCTGCTCTAAGCCTCAGCTGTCCATGCCGTTCGCGCCGGCGTCGAACCGGTTCATCTACCATTAGTATATCCAGACCAATATGCAGTCGCTTTTGGGTTGAAGGCGAGCCCTCTCTGCTTGCCTCAAACATCAGCAGGGAGGAACTGTGTTTGGCCACGAAATCATCCAGGCAACCCGCCGAAGCACCCGAATCCGCCAATCTGACGACGCTGGCAAAACTGGCGACTGCCTCGTACGAAGCCCTCGAACGCGAGCTGCGCGCCACGATTGCAGCACTCGAGGACCAGGCACTGCGGTTCCAGACCGCGATCGAGAACATCTCGCAGGGCATCTGCTTTTTTGACGCCGATGAACGGCTGATCCTGTGCAACCGACGCTATGCGGAAATCTATCGGCTTGCGCCGGAGCAATTGCAGCCGGGCCTGGCGCTGCGCGAAATTGTCGAGCGTCGCGTTGCTGTCGGGACGTCGCCGACGAACGCAGACGCCTATCTGGCCTTGGCGCGGGCAGTCAATTCAGGCGCGGCTTCGGGAAACTGGTCAGCCGAGCTCGCCGATGGCCGGACAATTCAGGTCTGCCACCAGCCAATGCCTGACGGGGGCTGGGTGGCCACGCATGAGGACATCAGCGAACTCAGCGCCAATCGCCTGATCATCGACGAGCGCATCTCGTTGCAGACGCTGATCGACCTGGTACCTGACTACATGTGGGTGAAGGACACCGAAAGCCGCTTCGTCGTCGCCAACCGGGCCATTGCGTCCGACAGCGGTCAGGACAGGACGAGCGACATGATCGGTCTGACCGATTTCGACCTTCATGCTCCGGATCTTGCGCAGAAATTTCGTCTCATTGAGCAGAAACTGATGCGCGACGGACAACCGATGATCGACGAGGAGGAGTTCGTCATCGATGCGTCAGGCACCGGCAAATGGTTCCTGTCGACGAAGCTGCCGTTGCGCAACGTTCAAAACAACATTTTCGGCCTCGTCGGCATTGCCCGCGACATCACTGCGCGCAAGCAGGCCGAAATCCTTCGCGACGGGCAGGCGCATATCCTGGAGATGATCGCAAAGAGCGCCCCACTTGAAGACGTGCTCGAGCGGCTCATGCATCTGGTCGAGTCCCAGCTGGCGGGGATATCCGGTTCGGTCTTGCTACTCGACAAGGATGGCAGCCACTTGCGCCACGCCGCCGCGCCGAGTCTGGCAAAAGACTACACCAACGCCGTCGATGGCGCCGTGGTCGGCCCCAAGGCAGGGTCTTGCGGAACCGCGGTCTATCGGCGCGAGCCGGTCATTGTCGCCGACATCATGCAGGACCCGCTTTGGGACGACTATCGTGATCTCGCCCAGCGCCATGGTTTGCGTTCATGCTGGTCGACGCCGATCCTGTCGCATCAGGGCGCCGTGCTCGGCGTCTTTGCGATGTATTCGATGACGGTGCGCGAACCGACAGAGGCCGAGACTCGCCTCATCGACTTCACGACGCGCATCGCCGGAATTGCCATCGAACGCAAACAGGCTGAAGACCGGATCCACTTCATGGCCAACCATGACGTGCTGACCGGGCTTCCCAATCGCGCCTTGCTAGAGGATCGGCTTTCCCAGGCGGTCTTGTACGCTCAGCGATACGATCGCTGGGTGACGGTGGTGTTCATCGATCTGGACAATTTCAAATTCGTCAATGACACGCTCGGCCACAATGCCGGAGACGAGCTCCTGAAGATCGTCGCAAGTCGCATGGTCGAGTGCGTAAGGGCAACCGATACCGTCGTGCGGCTTGGCGGCGACGAATTTGTCATCGTGCTGTTCGACCAGCCGACGAATGTCGATCTCGTCTCCGAGACCTTGCAAAAAATCCGAGCGGCGATCGCAGAGCCGGTTCAGCTTGGAGGCCATCTTGTGCGGGCGACAGCCAGCATCGGCATTGCCAGCTATCCCAAGGATGGGGCGGCTCCCGATGTGCTGCTGGCAAACGCAGATGCGGCCATGTATCGCGCCAAGGAGTCCGGTCGCGACAATTTCCAATTTTACACTCCGGAGTTCAACACCAGGGCGCATGAGAAATTCGTGCTTCAGGAAGAGCTGCGAAACGCCTTGGAGCGTTCGGAATTCACTCTGCTCTACCAACCGCAAGTGGACCTTCGGTCAGGTCGGGTTTTTGCGGTCGAGGCATTGATACGCTGGAACCATCCGACCTTGGGCACGATAATGCCGATGATGTTCATCCCGACCGCCGAGGAGACAGGTCTGATTGTACCGATCGGCGACTGGGTTCTGCATGAGGCCTGCCGGCAAAACAAGGCCTGGCAAGATGCCGGCCTGCCGCCAATGACCGTTTGCGTGAATGTCTCAGCACGGCAATTCAGGGAACGGAACCTGATCGATCGCGTCATAAACGCGCTGAAGGACAGCAGCCTGGAGGCCAGATACCTGGAACTTGAGGTGACCGAAAGCCTCATCATGCAGGACATCGACCTGGCTGTCGCGACGATGAACGCACTGCAGAGCCTGGGCGTCCAGATCTCGATCGATGATTTCGGCACAGGCTATTCCAGCCTGAGTGCGCTTAAGACATTTCCAGTGGCGCGGCTGAAGATCGATAAGTCCTTCATCACGGATCTGGCCGCCGACGAGAACGACCAGGCTGTTGCCAGCGCCGTGATTTCATTGGGTCAAAATCTCAACCTGAGGGTCATCGCCGAGGGCGTTGAGACAGACGATCAGGTAGCCTTCCTGCGCAGGAACAATTGCGACGAAATGCAGGGCTATCATTTCAGCAAACCGGTTTGCGCGCAGGACATCGAGGAATTGCTCGGCGGCCGCAAAGACTGACGGGTCGGTCATCCGGCAGGCTTCCGCCGACCAAATGGCGGAAGCTTATCTACCGAGCACAAGGCACCAGTAGCGGAGCGTGCTGTCGCGGCCATCGCGCACATAGGCGAGGCCGAAGCGGGCAAAACGTGGGTCGAGCATGTTGCCGCGGTGGGGCGCCGAATGCATCCAGACGTCGAACAGCTTCTGCTGGTCGAAGCGGCCTTCGGCGATGTTTTCGGCGGCAGCGCCGGCAATGCCATTGTTTTTGACGCGCGAGGCAAAGTCCTTGCCCCAGCCGGTGGTGTGGTTCATGCGGCCGCCGCGCGCCATGTAGCCGGCCTGCTGCAGCGCCGCCCGTTCGAGCTGTGCATCGGGGACAAGCGGCCCGAGACCCGCCGAGGCACGGATGCCGGCCAGAATGCCCGTGGCCGCGGAAGAGACCCCGGTGCCTTCGCCGGTGGGCAGCACGGTGACGCAAGCAGCGAGCCCGGCCAGTGCGCCAAGGCCGGCAGCCCTGAGCAGTACGCGCCTGTTCAGGCTTGATCGGCCTTCATAATTTTCGATTTTCGCAGCGGTCATGCCCGCCTGACATAGCGGTGATCATGGCTTTTGCCGGGCGAGTGAGAATATCGCTCGCACAATCTGCGGATTGTCGTCTTAGGCCGCCTTGCCGAGATCGGATTTTGGGGGTCGACGACGCCGGGGCGGCCCGATCTTGTTCGGTATGTTCCCACCAGGCGCCAAGCGCGTCGATGAGCGGCACAAGCTTGAGACCGGGCTCCGTGAGGTCGTAGTCCACATGCAGCGGATAGCCCGAACGCGCCGTTCGCCGAACGATCCCTGCTTCCTCCAGCTTGCGCAGTTCGAGCGCCAGGATGCGGTGCGACACTGTCGGGTTGTCACGCCTCAGGTCGCTGAACCGCTTGGTGCCGTCCTTGAGATAGTAGAGCAGCAAGGTGGGCCAGCGACCGCTGAGCACACGCATGGTCTCTTCGATCGGGCAGCGTGAGACGACATCTTTCATGGCGGGAACCTGGTTACAGAATAGTGCGTAATTTACATGGGCCGCCCGGTGTTTAGGGTCAAGTTTCGCTGCGCAGCGTGATCCCTAAATCATGGAAGAGACAAAGAAAATGGAACCTATTCTCCTTTATGGCTTCCCGGCGGGAAGTTCGATGGGGCTCGTCGCTGCCTTTGAACGCGTTGGACAGCCCTATCGCCTGTGTCGTGTCGACATGCTGGCCGACATGAAGAACGATGCCTATGCCAGCATCAACGGCCGTCAGGAAACGCCGGTGTTGATCACCGACGAAGGCAGGGTGCTCACCGAGACCATGGCGATTGCCGCGTGGCTCGAAGTCCGCGATACCCAACGTCGTATCAGCTTCGAGCCTCGCTCGCCGGAAGCCGACCGGATGCACCAGCTGATGGCTTTCGTGAACACCGGTTTCACCGCTGCTTTCAGTCCGCTCTGGGCCGCACTTGAAATGGAATCGGCCGAACCGGTGCTGCTGGCGACCTTGCGTGACTTTGGCCGCAAGGTCGTTACCCAACGCCATGACCAGCTTGAGGCGATGATCCTCGACACTGACTTTCTGGTCGGCGATCGGCTGACACTGGCGGATACCACGCTGATCGGCGTGGCGCGCTGGGCGGAGTTCCACCAGGCGGTCGATGGGGCCGCCTATCCCAAGCTGGCGGCGCTGCGCTGCCGCATCGAAGCAGATCCGGCCGTGCGATATGCGCTCGCTGTCGAGGCTGGCGAAAAGCCCGCCGGCTCAGGCGCTTGCCTCGGTCACGTTCCGCTGGCCGAGGTGATCGATCGCTTCGCGACCTAATCTCGTCCTGTTCGTTCCGCCCCGGCGCCCCGGCGCCGGGCGGTGGCGACAAGCGCGCCGAGATCGGCTATCATACGGTCGTTCTTGAAGTGGCAGCTGCGGGCGGCCATCCTGGCGATGACCGCCCCGACACACGGGAGAAAGGTTATGGCCGGCTTTCATGTCATGGCGGATGCGCGTGGAACGCATGTACAGCCGACGGTGCGCCGCATCAGCACCGCGGATCTGATCGATGCGCTCCGTCTCGGCGTAGAGGATTTCTGGGCCAAGCCGTCGCATTATGTGTTCCTGTGCCTGATCTATCCGGTGGTCGGCCTGATCCTGACGGAGTGGACGTCGGGCTCGAACGCCATCCAGCTCATCTACCCCCTGATGTCCGGCTTTGCTTTGGTCGGCCCGTTCGCCGCAATTGGCCTTTACGAAATCAGCCGCCGGCGCGAGTCCGGCATGGATACGTCCTGGTGGCATGCGCTCGACGTGCGCCACTCGCCGGCGCTGCCCGCGATTGCGGTCATCGGCATCATGCTGCTGGTACTGTTCCTGCTCTGGCTGTTTACCGCGCAATCGATCTACACCAGCCTGTACGGCAATCAGCCTCCGGCCTCTATCGTTGGCTTTATTCGCGAGGTGCTGACGACCAGCAAGGGCTGGACGCTGATCCTGCTCGGCAACGCGGCTGGGTTCGTCTTCGCCGCGATCGTGCTGGCGACGACTGTCGTCGCCTTTCCGCTGCTGCTCGACCGCGACGTCGGCGCCGTCTCTGCAGTCGAGACGTCTGCGCGGGCAGTTATGACCAATCCGCTGCAGATGGCGCTGTGGGGCCTGATGGTCGCCGTGCTCCTGGTCCTCGGCTCGATCCCGCTGTTTGCCGGGCTTGCCGTCGTCATGCCCGTCCTTGGCCACGCGACTTGGCATCTCTACCGCAGGGTGGTCGAACCGGAGCGGGCCGAGCAGGTCAGGCGGCCGATGTAGGACCGATCAGCGTTGCGCGTCAGTTGCCATCTTGATGGCCAGCGCCGTCAGCACCGTGCCCATCATCCAGCGCTGGATCACCAGCCATAACGGCCGCCCGGCGAGGAAGACGGCGATGGAGCCGGCCGTCACCGCGATGATCGCGTTGACGGTCAGGCTGATCGCCACCTGGGTGGCACCGAGCACCAGAAGCTGCGACAGGACGTGGCCCTTGCCGGGGCTGATGAACTGCGGCAGCAGCGACAGATAGAGCACGGCCACCTTCGGGTTGAGCAGGTTGGTCATCAGGCCCATGGCGAACAGCTTGCGCGGCCTGTCCCTCGGCAGTTCGCGGATAAGGAAGGGCGAGCGCCCACCGGGCTTCACCGCTTGCCAGGCGAGCCACAGCAAATAGAGCGCGCCGGCAAGGCGCAGCACATCATAGGCGAAGGGCACGGCGAGCAGCAGCGCGGTGATGCCGAACGCCGCCGACAGCACATAGAATAAAAAGCCGAGCGCCACGCCACCCAGAGAGATCAGCCCGGCCTTCGGCCCTTGCGACAGCGAGCGCGAGATCAGATAGATCATGTTCGGGCCAGGCGTCAGCACCATGCCGAGGCAGACCAGCGCAAAGGCGAGATGGTTGGCGGGTTCGGGCAAGAGCGCATCTCCGGATGGCGGTGAGGACAGTCACCACAGGCCTTCATCACCCGCAAGAGCATGAGGGCAGGAGCCTTTGCGCCAGCGCCGCTGTTAGCGATTCTTCGCGCGCCCCCTCTGCTTAAGTTACCGATCCCGTCGCCTTCAGCCGACGATGCGCAGGTTCGACAATTCGTTGACGATTTCCTTGAAATTGTAGGACAGCGTCGCGCCGGTCGCATTCCAGAACAGCTTGGCCGGCTTGCTCGGGTCGGTCGGATCCTTGCGGAAGCGCGAATCCGAGGAACACGCCTTCAGCGCATCGATCGCCTTCTTGTCGCCGGTATCGGTGGTCGACAGGTCGAGCGCGACCGTCATCACGAGAATGTTCGAATTCTTTGCATTGGCGCAGAGCGTTTTCATTTGCTCGTCGAGTGTTGCCGTGTAGTTGGCACCGGAATAGGTGGTCTTGCCGATATCGGTGCTGGTATTCATGAACAGACGGGTCACGCTTCCAGATCGTTCAAGATCGGTACGGGTTTTCAAACCTCGTTAACCATGCGTCCGCCATCGGCAATGCTGCTACGCGTTCTCTGCGGCAAAGCTCCTTAAAAGGGGGACACGGCGCTGAAAAAGAAAAGCTTTTCGCCATCACGACCTCGCCGGCACTACCGAGCGACAATCTTGACGCAACGAAAGCTGGTGACAGGGTGAAACGCTTCGGTTAATCCGAACCGGTCGCGGCGGACCGTCGGCCGCGACGCTTGCAAGCATCACGATACAGGACAACGGCATGGCGGATTCGCCCGACATCATCGGTTCGCTCGCAGATCTGTCGGGAGCCTATTCAGCCATCCTGTGCGATGTCTGGGGCGTGGTGCACAATGGCGAATGGCATTTCCCTGCGGCGGCTGCCGCGCTGATCGCTGCTCGCGCGGCGAAAATACCTGTCGTGCTGATCACCAATTCGCCGCGCCGCAGCGCCGACGTGGTGACGCAGATGAACGCCATCGGTGTTCCTCCCGCCGCCTACGATCGTGTCGTCACTTCCGGCGACGTAACGCGCGACCTGATCGTCGAAGGGCCGCGAAAGATCTTCCATATCGGTGCCGATCGGGATTTCACACTCTATGACGGTCTCGACGTCGAACTCGTCGAGGAGTTCGAAGCGTCCGGTGTGGTCTGCACCGGCCTATTCGACGACGAGGTGGAGAAACCGGAAGATTATGCCGATCTTCTGCGGCGGCTGCGTGCAAGGAATCTGCCCTTCATCTGCGCCAATCCCGACATCATGGTCGAGCGCGGCGAGCGCATGATCTGGTGCGCGGGGGCATTGGCCCGCGACTACGCACAGCTTGGCGGGCGCACGCTGATCGCCGGGAAACCTTACGCACCGGTCTATGACGTCGCCATGAAAGAGATCGCCGACATTCTCGGCCGCCCGGTCGAGCGTTCGCAAGTTCTGGCCATCGGCGACGGCATGATGACCGATATCAAGGGCGCGGCCGACAATGGCTTCGACGTGCTTTACGTATCGGGCGGCATCCATGCCCGCGATTACGGTGAAGCGCTGCAGCCGGATCCGGCCAGGCTCGCGGCCTTTCTCGAAAAATACGGCTACAGGCCGGTCGCGGTCATTCCCAGACTGCAATAGGTTCAAGCCATGACGGCAATGTCCGAACGCATTTCCGCAACCGCGCCGCTGCCGGCCCATCTGCGCGGCGGCGTGGTGGCGATCGGCAATTTCGACGGCGTCCACCGCGGCCACCAGGCGGTGCTCGAACGCGCGCGCGCCGAAGCGGAGCGTCGCGGCGTACCTGCCCTGGTGCTGACCTTCGTGCCGCATCCGCGAAAAGTTTTCAGGCCGGACATGCCGCTGTTCGTGCTGACGCCGCCGCCGATGAAAGCACGGCTGTTGTCGCATCTGGGTTTTGCGGCACTGGTCGAGCAGCCGTTCACACGCGAGTTCGCCTCCTTGTCGGCGGAGGCTTTCGTCACCGGCGTGCTGGAGCGCAACCTCGGCATAAGTCACGCAGTCACCGGCTTCGATTTCCATTTCGGCAAGGACCGCCAAGGCGGCCCGGCCTATCTGATGGCGGCCGGCGAGCGCCACGGCTTCGGCGTCACGCTGGTCGATGCCTTTCGCGACGAAAGCGCCGAGGTGGTGTCATCGAGCCGCATTCGCGCGCTGCTGTGCGAAGGCAATGTGGTCGAGGCCGCCGGCCTGCTCGGCTACCGCTTCACCGTCGAGGCCGAGGTGATCGGCGGCCAGCAACTCGGCCGGACGCTCGGCTTTCCGACTGCAAACATGAGACTTTCGCCGGAAGCTACTCTGAAGGAAGGAATTTATGCTGTCCGCTTCCGCCGCGCCGACGGCTCGCTTCATGATGGCGTCGCCAGCTTCGGCCGCCGGCCGACGGTCGACGACAATGGCGCGCCGCTGCTGGAGACCTTCGTCTTCGACTTTTCCGGCGACCTCTATGGCGAGATTTGTGCCGTGTCCTTCTTCGGCTACCTGCGTTCGGAGGTGAAGTTCGACGGGCTTGACGCGCTGGTCGCCCAGATGAAGCGCGACGAGGCAGAGGCGAAGGCACTGCTCGCCGGCGTCAGGCCGCTTTCCGGGCTCGACGCTGCCATAGCTTTTTAGAGCATGGTCCCGAAAAGTGGGAACCGGTTTTCGGAAAAGATCATGCTCAAACCAGAATTTATTTCTTCAGCGCCAAGCCGACGGCAATGAAGGTCCAGCCCTGGAAAATCAGGTCGACGGCCAGGAACAGGCCGAGCACCCACACGCTGTTGACCGGCCAGCCCATTGCGATGACCAGTCCCGCCAGCGCGCTGATGACGCCGGCCGCGACGACCCAGCCCCAGCCCGGCTGCGGCCGGTGGCTGTAGCCGACCCAGGCCCTGAGCACGCCTGAAGCAAGGAGCGCGACCGCCAGGAGGAAGGTCAGCACCGTCGAGGCGAGGACCGGATTGCCGAAGGCAAAGAAGCCGGCGACGGCGTAGAGAAGGCCGCTGAGCAGCCAATAGAAGAAGCGGCCCCATGTCTTCACACCGAAGGCATGGATGATCTCGACAACGCCGGCCATCAGCATCAGCCAGCCCACGACAAAGACGGAGGCGACGGTTGCGATGAACAGATTGCCGAAGGCGATGCCGCCGAAGATAAGCAGCAGCACGCCAAGCGCGACGAACCATCCCCATTTCGCCCGCGTCTGGCCAATGGCGTCTTTCATGGCATCGCCGCGCAGTGTCATTGCCGCATCTCCCTCAAGGGTTGCCTGGCATCTTCATTCTAGAAGGTAGCGCCGATCGCCTTGGCCGTCCAGCGAGCAGGCTGCGAGCGCCACACCCCCGAGCGATCCCCTTGCCAGATGTCCTCTGTGGATGGCTCCCGCGATGCAAGAGGTAATTCGACATTATGGCGCGTTGGTCGGGTGCAGTCTTCTGTCCGGCCTGTTGATGCAGCCATTCG
>NZ_JAMYSE010000122.1:0-16653 GCF_040321795.1 Mesorhizobium sp. M0244
GAGGGGGTCGCCTCGGCTGGCGCGACGCCCTGTGGGTCGAAATAATAGGTTGGCGCTTCACGCGCGGCGACCCCTCTGGCCTGCCGGCCATCTCCCCCTCAAGGGGGAGATTATCCCGCTCAGCCGCTTTCGCCAGAACGAGCTAAGTCGAGACTCAGCCGATCCCGCGCTCGACCAGGAAGCGATGGCCACCTGATATCGCTGCCGTTTCGATCAGCTGATGTCCGCTCTCGGCGCAGAAGGCGGGAATGTCGATGACGGCGAGCGGATCGGTGGTTTCGAGCCAGAGGCGGCGGCCCGGCTGCATTGCGGCCAGGCGCTTTTTTGCCTTGAGCACGGGCAACGGGCAGTTCAGGCCTTTGAGGTCGTAGACGGCGGCGGGGCTGGTTGAGGCCCTGTCTTCTTGGGTCCCATCTCCTTGTTGAACCATGAACCTCAGCCGCCAAACATGCCGAGCAGCTTGTTCTTCAGCCTTGTCGCCCTGCTTTCCTCGGCCTCCGCCGCCTGCGTTTCGGCGACCGGGACGGCCTCCGCGGATGGTGCGACGGTCGCTGTCGCGACAGGCGCTTCGGCTGCTGCTTTGGTCGCTTCCTTTTCCGCCAGCGACTGGGCCTTGGCAGCTTCCTTCTCGGCCAGGGCCTGCGCTCTGGCCGCCTCTTTCGCGGCCTTCGCCGCTTCTATGGCGGCAAGCCGCTGTTCCTCGGCCTTCTGCTTGGCAGCCTTTTCTGCGTCGAGCGCCGCCATCTTGCGGCCCGCCGGCGAATCGACGCGGCCCATGCGCGCCGTTTCGGTCACCGTGCCGTCCGGGTTGAGCGAGGGCGGCTCGATCGGCACGCGTTCGCCGCGGGCACGCCGTTTCGACCAGTCGGAAACGATGCTGGCTTCCTTGATCCCGGCGATGGTCGGCTTGGGTGCCGCCACGCTGGCCTTGACGGCGCCGTTGAAGGCCGCCTCATAGGTGCTTTGATAGGCGTTGATGGCGCTTTTCAGCGAATCGGGCTGGGTGGTCGGAGGGCAAGCGCCGGTCGGATTGAAGGTCGAGCCGTCGGCCGCAACCTGGTTGAAGACATAGCGCTTCTCGCAGACGTCGACTTTCGGCGGCACCTTGGTGACCTCGAAATTGTCATAGCCGACCTTCAGCATCTTCCAGAATTCATAATTCGGGTCGTTGCGGTAGCGCGCCATGTTGGCTGCGGTCATGCGGAACGGAAAGGCCTGGATCTGGAACTCGGTCTGGCCGCCCTGGAAGGCGTCGCGGCCGAAGGCGTAGATCTGCTCGATCTGCGCGTCGGTCATCGAATAGCAGCCCGACGATGAGCAGGCGCCATGGACCATCAGGTTGGAACCAGTGCGCCCATTGGCGCGGTCATAGGCGTTCGGGTAGCCGATGTTGAAGGACAGGTGATAATTCGACCGCGGATTCATCTGTGCCGGGCGGACCGTGTAAAAGCCTTCCGGCGCCTGGCGGTCACCTTCGGTGAACTTGGGCCCGAGCTTGCCCGACCATTTGCAGATGTCGTAGCTGGCGACCAGATCGTAGCGGCCGTTGGTCTTGGCCTTCCAGATTTCGAGCTTGCCCTCTTCCTTGAAGATGCGGGCCATCACCGAGGAGGTGCGGACCATGCCCTTGGCCTTCATCTCGGCCAGGATCTTGTCCGGCAGCGGCCTGTTGGCTTGCGGCGCAAAATCCTTCATCGAAGCATCATTGCAGCCGGCGACGCCGATCGCAGCGATCAGAACTCCGGTGCGGGCAAGCTTGGCAAACATGGATATGGCTATCGTCTTCATCTCTGCGCCGCGGAGATCGCGGCTGCTAAACTGACCACTGACGGACCCTAAGCCCGTTAACCTTGAAAATTCCTTACCGCAATCATGCTGGCGCGTCCCCTTACGGCAAGCTCACTGAGCCGAATGCAGCGGCATTTTTGTGGCGAAACTGGTTCACGCCGCCACATTTGGGCCGCCGTGCCTGCCGGATGTTACAGATTGCGGCCCATCGCCAGGTATTTCTCGCGGCGATGCTCGCGAAAGTCGGTGTTGGCGCCGGAAAATTCCTTCATCGTCCTGGCGATGAGATCGCCGGTGGCGGCGATCACCGTTTCGGGGGCGCGGTGAGCGCCGCCGAGCGGCTCAGCGACGATGGCGTCGATGATCTTCAGCTCCAGCAAGTCCTGCGCCGTGATCTTCATATTGGTCGCAGCATCCTTGGACCGCGTGGTATCGCGCCACAGGATCGAGGCGGCGCCCTCCGGCGAGATCACCGAATAGATGGCGTGTTCGAGCATGTAGACGCGGTTGGCGGTGGCGATTGCTATGGCGCCGCCCGAGCCGCCTTCGCCGATCACCACCGAGATCGACGGCACCTTCAGGCCGAGGCAGGCCGAGGTCGAGCGGGCGATGGCTTCCGCCTGGCCGCGCTCTTCGGCGTTGACGCCGGGGTAGGCGCCGGCAGTGTCGACCAGCGTCAGCAGCGGGATTTGGAAGCGGTCGGCGAGTTCCATCAGCCGCACCGCCTTGCGGTAGCCCTCCGGCCGCACCGAGCCGAAATTATGCTTCAGCCGGCTTGTCGTATCGGAACCCTTCTCCTGGCCGATAATTGCCACCGGCTCGCCACGGAAGCGGGCGAAGCCGCCGACGATCGCCTGGTCCTCGCCGAAATTGCGGTCGCCGGCGAGCGGCGTGAAATCGGTAAGCAGACCCTTGATGTAATCGATGCAATGCGGCCTGTCCGGATGGCGCGCCACCTGCACCTTCTGCCATGGGGTCAGCGCCTTGTAGGCGTCGCGCAGCGCATCGCGCGAGCGCTTCTCGAGACGGGCGATCTCATCGCCGACATCGACCGCCTCGCCGTTCTCGGCAAGCTTCTTCAGCTCAAGGATCTTGCCTTCGAGATCCTGCACAGGCTTTTCGAAATCGAGGTAATTGTACATTCTTGGGCGAACCGGCAAGTCGGAAGGCAATGGCTGACGCAAGCCTGAAAATGCAGGCTGGGCGCGGTGGAACGTCGTTCTCACATAGCGACATGACGCCTAGTCGGCAAGCGGATGATGATCGTTGACCAGACGCACCAGCCGCTCCTCCAACACATGCGTGTAGATCTGCGTCGTTGAAATATCGGCGTGGCCGAGCAGCTGCTGCACGGCCCTGAGATCGGCGCCGTTCTGCAGCAGATGGCTGGCGAAAGCGTGGCGCAGCACATGCGGCGATATCTTCGCCGTGGCAATGCCGGCCCGCGCGGCAAGCCCCTTCAGTTCGCGGGCAAAGACCTGCCTGGAGAGATAGCCGCTATCGGAGGCGGCCGGAAACAGGAACGGGCTGTCGGCAAAAGCCGGCACCGTTGCCCGTTCGGCAAGCCAGGTCCGCATCGCCGTGCGCGCCTTGGCCGACAGCGGCACCATGCGCTCCTTGTTGCCCTTGCCGCGCACCATGAAGAAGCGGTCGTCGCGCTGCGCCACCGTCACCGGCAGGCCGACCAGCTCGGAAACGCGCAAGCCGGTGGCGTAGAGCACCTCGACCAGTGCGTGGAGGCGCAGCGCCGCCAGCCCGTCGCCGTCATGCAGCGAGGCATCCATCGCCTCCTGCGCGGCGCGATCGAGCAGCCGGCCGGTATCGGCCTCGCTCATCGTCTTTGGCAGCGGCCGGCCTTTCTTCGGACTGTCCAGCGTGCCGGTCGGATCGTCGCCGCGCAGGCCCTCGGCGTAGAGGAACTTGAAGAACTGACGGATCGCCGACAATTTGCGTGCCTGCGAGGTGGCAGCAAAACCGTGCGCGGCGATGTCGTCGAGATAGGCACGGATATCGGCGCTGGTGGCACCGGCAAGCCCGCCGGCGATCCCGGCGGAAGCGTCCTCGAGGTCGCGGCGATAGGAGGACAGCGTGTTCTCGGCGGCGCCGCGCTCGGCGCTCATCATCTCCAGGAAGGCTTCGATGCGGGCGGCGCTGTTCATTTTTTGGGATTGAGCTTTTCCGGAGGAATGCGCACGCTCATTTCCGCCTTTCTCGGCTCGACGAACATGACCAAGGCGAACATCGCGCCATAGACAATGCCAGCCAGAATCACGAGCGTCACGACAAAGCGAAACAGTGTCGGCATTAATTTTCGCTCGTCTTCTTGTTCTGTGTTTCCAACCCTGTGCCCTTATGAGGCGCCAATCCGTTGAATTCAAGGACGAAGCCCATAACAGGCCCTGGCCGCGCCGCGCTTGACGCAAACAGGCTTTTGATGTCGATACGCCGGCAAAGAGGCGCGTCGCGTTTGAAACGAATTCATGCGACGCGCTTTAAGTTTTGATTTTATGCAATGTCGTTATCGCAAAACCGCTGCGCACTTTTGCGCGACATGCATTAGAAACATCATGGTGTCATGAACGCGCTACCAGCAAATCCTCCGGGCGAGAGCCATGCCGCGCTGCTCGGCCGGCTGGGCGACCGTTCCATCGTCTTTGTCGGGCTGATGGGCGCCGGCAAGACGGCGATCGGCCGCAAGGTGGCGGCGATGCTGGCGCTGCCCTTCATCGACAGCGACCAGGAGATCGAAAGCGTTTCGCGCATGAGCGTCCCGGACCTGTTCGAACGCTATGGCGAGGCGGAGTTCCGGGCGCTGGAGCAGCGCGTCATCCTGCGCGTGCTGGAGCACGGGCCCCAGGTGCTGTCGACCGGCGGCGGCGCCTTCATGAACGCGCAGACGCGCGAGGCGATCGCCAGCCATGGCGTTTCGGTTTGGCTGAAGGCCGAGATCGATTTGTTGATGGAGCGCGTTTCCAAGAAGCAGAACCGGCCGCTGCTGAAGAGCTCCGATCCGCGCGCCGTGCTCGAACGGCTGATGGCGGAACGCTATCCGGTCTACGCGGCGGCCGACGTCACCGTGCCGACCCGCGACGATCGCAAGGAAATCATCGCGGCCGAAGTGGTGGATGCGCTGCGCGGCCATCTCGGCGTTGCCGACATTGACGAGGTGCGGTCGTGAGCGCTGATGCAACGGTCTCCGTCGAAGTCGGGCTTGGCGACCGTGCCTACGACATTTTGATCGGCCCCGGCCTGCTGTCACGCGCCGGCGCCGAGATTTCGCGCCGTCTGCCCGGCACGCGGGCGGCGGTCGTCACCGACGAAAACGTCGCCGCCGCGCATCTCGCAACGCTTGCGGCCGGTCTTGCCAGCGGTGGCATCCAACATGCCGTGATCACGCTGCCGCCAGGCGAAAAGACCAAGAGCTTTGCTCATCTGGAAGAGGTGGTCGACGGCGTGCTGGCGGCGAAGCTGGAGCGCGGCGACGTCGTCATCGCGCTCGGTGGCGGCGTCATCGGCGACCTGGCCGGCTTTGCCGCCGGCGTCGCGCGTCGCGGCATGAATTTCGTGCAGATCCCGACCTCGCTGCTGGCGCAGGTCGATTCCTCCGTCGGCGGCAAGACCGGCATCAACAGCCCTCGCGGCAAGAACCTGGTCGGGGTGTTTCACCAGCCCAAGCTGGTGCTGGCCGACACCGAAGTGCTCGACACGCTGCCGATCCGCGAGTTTCGCGCCGGCTATGCCGAACTGGCCAAATACGGGCTGATCGACCGGCCGGAGTTCTTCGCCTGGCTGGAGGAAAACTGGCGCCAAGTGTTTGCCGGCGGGCCGGAGCGGGCGCGGGCCATTGCTGAGGCCTGCCGCGCCAAGGCCGATGTCGTTGCCCGTGACGAGTTCGAGACCGGCGACCGCGCGCTGCTCAATCTCGGCCACACCTTCGGTCACGCGCTGGAGGCGGCGACCGGCTATGACGGCACAAGGCTCGTGCATGGCGAAGGCGTCGCCATCGGCATGGCGCTGGCGCACCGCTTTTCGTCAAGGCTCAACCTGGCCAGCCCCGACGATGCGACGCGTGTCGAGGCGCATCTTCGCGCAGTCGGCCTGCCTTGGCGCATGGCCGACATTCCCGGCGAATTGCCTGATGCCAATAAGCTGTTCTCCTTCATCACCCAGGACAAGAAGGTGTCGCGCGGCGCGCTGACCTTCATCCTGACGCGCGGCATCGGCCAAGCCTTCATCGCCAGGGATGTGCCCGCCTCGGAAGTGTTGTCGTTCCTCAGGGAGAACCATCCGGGTCGGCAGGAAAGCCGCCCGGGATGAGCCAAGCCGGCTGGATCGCGGCTGCCGTGCTTGCCGGCCTCGGCCTGCTGGGCTTCGTCTTGCGCATGCGCCTGCTCGCCGCCTTCGGCTACGAGCTGCAGCGCATCGAGCCGCAGCGTTCGGCGCATGAGGAATTGCGCGGCGCGGTCAACGATTTCCGCCGCGACGGCCAGGTGGTGCGCGAGGATCGTGCCCGTATCGGCGGCCTGTTCGACCTCGAGGAGCTCGAAGTCTCCGACGTCATGGTCCACCGCACCAATATGCGCTCGGTCAATGCCGACAATCCGCCGGAAGCGGTGGTGCGCGAGATCCTGCAGAGCCCGCACACCCGCATGCCGCTCTGGAAGGGCTCGCTCGACAACATTGTCGGCGTGCTGCATGCCAAGGATCTGCTGCGCGCGCTGAACGAAGTCGGCAACGATTTTTCCAGGATCGACGTGATGAAGATCGCATCGCGACCATGGTTCGTGCCCGACACCACGACGCTACAGGAGCAGCTCAACGCCTTTCTGCGCCGCAAGGCGCATTTCGCCATCGTCGTCGACGAATATGGCGAGGTCGAAGGGCTGGTGACGCTGGAGGACATCATCGAGGAGATCGTCGGCGAGATCGCCGACGAGCACGATATCGACATCCAAGGCGTCAAGCAGGAGGCGGACGGCTCTGTCGTGGTCGACGGCACGGTGCCGATCCGCGACCTGAACCGGGCGCTCGACTGGAACCTGCCGGACGAGGAAGCCACCACCATTGCCGGCCTCGTCATCCACGAGGCGCAGTCGATCCCGGACGAAAAGCAGGCCTTTACGTTTCACGGCAAGCGCTTCGTCGTCATGAAACGCGACAAGAACCGTATCGCGCGGCTGAGGATCAAGCCGGTGATGCTTGGCGAATGACAGCGCGCATCTTGTGGCACCTGTGGGCAGTCAGCAGTTGATGACAATCGATCGGCGAACCCTGCTTTTGGCGTCAATGGCGGCGCTGCTGCCGGGGCAGGCTGCGGCAGCATTGCGGCTGCGTTCGCCGTCGCGCGAGACCCTCGACTATGGGCCGGCCAAGCTCGACATCTATTCCCGCGATGGCGCAAACGGCCTGCCGGTCGTCTTTTTCGTTCATGGCGGCGCCTGGCGCATCGGCAACCGCAACAACGTCAATTCGAAGCCGGGTTTCCTGCTCGACAACGGCTTCTGCTTCGTCTCGATCGACTACCGGATGCTGCCCAAGGCCGATGTCGCCACCCAGGCGGCGGATGTCGAACTGGCGTATCGTTACGTGCGCGCCAACATTGCCAAGCATGGCGGCGATCCGAACCGGATTGTCGCGATGGGCCATTCGGCCGGCTGCCATCTCGTCGCGTTGACCGGCCTGCGCGGCGGCCTGCCCGGCGTCGCGGCGCTGGTCCTCGATGATACCAGGGCCTACGACCTGGAGGCGTTGGCCAGGAGCGGCGACATGGCAGGGGTCTATGCCCGCGCCTTTCCCGATCCGGCGCAGTGGCGCGCGCTGTCGCCGATCACCTATGTCGAGGGCCGCAAGCATCCGCCGACCTTCATCGCCTATTCGCGGGCGAAAGGCCGCGCGGCGGACGCGCAGGCTTTCGCCGAGCGTCTGAAGGCTACCGGAACCAAGGTCACGCTGTTCGACGGCAGCGCCTATTCGCACATGTCGATCAATCGCGACTTCGGCACCGAGGGCGATGCATTGACCGTCGCGGTGATGGCTTTCCTGCAGGCGACGCTCGGCTGATCTACCAGCGGGTCTTTTCGCCGGGCGCTGCCGGCTCGATCGCCAGGGCGTGGACGCCGGACTTCAATTCCTCGGCCAGCAGATCGTTGACGGCGCGATGGCGCTCGACGCGGCTCATGCCGGCAAAGGCGGGGGCGACGATGCGGACGCGGAAATGCGTCTCGCCGGTGCCGTCGAAGGTGGCGTGATGGCCGGAATCCAGATGATGATGACCGGCATGGAGATGGCTTTCATTGATGACAGCCAGCCGTTCCGGCGAAAACGCCTTTTTCAGCTTATCTTCCATCGTCGCCTGTATGGACATCGCCGCTTCCCTTCACCACATCTATGTCATCGCACAAAATTCGCCATTCGCCGGTTTTATGCCGCGATTCAGCGGTTAGGGCGATCATCGCGAAAATGTCAATTCTTGTTTCGCATCAGCGAACAGCCCATAAATGGGTGAGATGAAGCCGTACCCAAAATATTTCGAAAAGATTCGCATCCGCCCGGAGAAGGACGCGGAACTGAAGTCGCGCTCGCCGATCTGCCAGTGGGATGGCTGCAAGGAAGCCGGCACCCACCGCGCTCCGGTCGGGCGCATGAAGGAAGGCGAGTACTTCCAGTTCTGCTTCGATCACGTGCGCGAGTACAACAAGGGCTTCAATTATTTCTCGGGCGTTCCCGACACCGAGATCGCCCGCTTCCAGAAGGAGGCCATGACCGGCCACCGGCCGACCTGGAAAATGGGTGTCAACGGTGCTTCGACACGCTCCTCGCCGGACTTTGCCCAGGCGCGCTCCGGCCGCGCCGGCTACTACAACCGCATGCGCGATCCGTTCGACCTGTTCAAAGGCCCGAAGGATCCGCGCGAAGCACGCGAGCGCAAGGCCAAGCCGCTTGAGGCCAAGGCACTGGAAACGCTTGGCCTTGATACAAAGGCGACTGGCAAGGATATCAAGGCGCGCTATAAGGAACTTGTGAAACGCCACCATCCGGATGCGAATGGCGGCGACAGAGGTTCGGAAGACCGGTTCCGCGATGTGCTCCAGGCCTATCGCGTGCTCAAGCAGGCAGGTTTGTGCTGAGCGACCTTACGGTTCGTGTCGTTTTCCAACTTTCATAAGGTTGGAAAAGGCTTTAAGACCGCCCCCGAACAAAATCGATTGCCGGCGAAACGCGGCGTTTCGCTTGTGGAGACGTTGATAGAGATGAACAAGGTCGATCGCGACATCGCCAACTTGCCCGACACCACGGTGTCGGTGAAGGAGACATTCGGCTTTGAATCCAAGATGGTGGTGCCGGCCTATTCGGTGACCAGCGAGCATGTGCCCGACATCGATCCGGACTATCTGTTCGACAAGAACACGACCATGGCGATCCTCGCCGGCTTTGCCTACAACCGCCGGGTCATGGTGTCGGGCTATCACGGCACCGGCAAGTCGACGCATATCGAGCAGGTCGCCGCGCGCCTCAACTGGCCTTGCGTGCGCGTCAATCTCGACAGCCATGTCAGCCGTATCGACCTCGTCGGCAAGGACGCCATCGTCGTCAAGGACGGGCTGCAGATCACCGAATTCCGCGACGGCATCCTGCCCTGGGCCTATCAGCACAATGTCGCGCTGTGCTTCGACGAGTACGATGCCGGCCGCCCGGACGTGATGTTCGTCATCCAGCGCGTGCTGGAATCATCGGGCCGGCTGACGCTGCTCGACCAGAGCCGGGTCATCCGCCCGCACCCGGCGTTCCGGCTGTTTTCGACCGCCAATACGGTCGGCCTCGGCGACACCACCGGCCTCTATCACGGCACCCAGCAGATCAACCAGGCGCAGATGGACCGCTGGTCGATCGTCACCACGCTGAACTATCTGCCGCACGACAATGAGGTGAATATCGTGCTGGCCAAGGCCAAGCATTATCGCGACGGCAAGGGCAAGGAGATCGTCAACAAGATGGTCCGCGTCGCCGACATGACGCGCTCGGCCTTCATCAACGGCGACCTGTCGACCGTCATGAGCCCGCGTACGGTCATCACCTGGGCCGAGAATGCCGAGATCTTCGGCAATATCGGCATGGCGTTCCGGCTGACCTTCCTCAACAAATGCGACGAGCTGGAACGCTCGGTGGTCGCCGAATTCTACCAGCGCGCCTTCGGCGAAGATCTGCCGGAGAGCGCGGCCAACGTTGTGCTGGGGTAAGGCATGCTCGATCGGCGCGCGTTCCTCGTCCTTGCGGCGCCTTTGGTGTTGGCAAAAGGTGTGGCGATAGCCGACGAAGCTACACTTCAGCAGATCGTCGGCGAGGTCACGGCGGCGAATTTTGACGCGCTATGGCGTTTCGCAGAAAGGTCGATGAATCAAATCATCGGGCTGAAGATTTCCTGCCGTGAGCATGACAGCGAAACTGCCAGTTTTGCGGCGATGTCGATCCATGGGGTCTTTGGTATCGTTTCAAGGGAAGGCAAATCCCAGAGGGTGCTCGGCTTTCCCGACGGATTTAGCAAATCCCTCGGCACGTTCTATGCCGATGGATTCTACCGGGTGTCACTCGAGGAACGTGGGATTGTTGGACTGACGCCGGTGCCAGATGCTGAAGTCGCAGCAAAGCAGGTGAAGCGCATCACGCTTGATGAACTGGCAGGTCAGAAGAACTGATGGCGGGTCCGGGCGATAACACGCGCAACAAGTCGAAGACGGGGTCTGAAGCCGACAGCTTCAAGCGCGCCGTCACCGTCTGCATGCGTGCAATTGCCGGCGACAAGGAACTCGAGGTCGGTTTCGCCAAGGATCGGCCGGCGCTGGCCGGCAGCCGCGCCCGGCTGCCCGAACTGCCGAAGAAGGCATCGAAAGCCGATATCGCCATCACCCGCGGGCTCGGCGATTCAATGGCGCTGAAGCGCGCCTGCCACGATGCGCGCATCCACACCAGGCTGGCGCCGGAAGGCAAGCAGGCCCGCGCCATCTATGACGCAGTCGAGCAGGCGCGCGTCGAGGCGATCGGCAGTCGCGCCATGCAGGGCGTTGCCGACAATATCGGCTCGATGCTCGAGGACAAATACGCCAGGGCCAACCTCGTCGACGTCAAGGACAAGGCCGACGCGCCGATCGAGGAAGCGCTGGCGCTGATGGTGCGCGAAAAGCTGACCGGCCGCACTGTCCCGAAGAGCGGCGAGCGGCTGGTCGATCTCTGGCGCCCCTGGGTCGAGGAAAAGGCCAGTGCCGATCTTGACGGGCTGTCGGCAAAGCTCGAAGACCAGCAGGCTTTCGCCCGCGTCGTGCGCGAGATGCTCGCCTCCATGGAAATGGCCGAGGAACTCGGCGACGACCAGGAGACGGAAGACTCGGAGGACAACGACGAAAACCAGCCGCAAGGCGAGGAGCAGAGCGAGGAGGGCGGCGAGGACGATTCCGGCTCCGAGCAGTCGCAGTCCGAGGATACCGAGGCATCGTCCGATGATGAGCAATCGGCCGAGACGGAGGCATCCGACGCCACCGCCGACGATTTGTCCGATGATGACGATGCCGATGCCGAGACGCCCGGCGAGGCGCGCCGCAACGACAACCCCTTCACCAATCTGCCGAAGGAGATTGACTACAAGGTCTTCACCACGGCCTTCGACGAGACCGTTGGCGCCGAGGAATTGTGCGAGGAGGAGGAGCTGGACCGGCTGCGCGCCTTCCTCGACAAGCAGCTAGCCAACCTTTCCGGCGTCGTCGGGCGGCTGGCCAACCGGCTGCAGCGCCGCCTGATGGCGCAGCAGAACCGTTCCTGGGATTTCGACCTCGAAGAGGGCTATCTCGATCCGGCGCGGCTGGTGCGCGTCGTCATCGACCCGATGCAGCCGCTGTCCTTCAAGCAGGAGCGCGACACCAAATTCCGCGACACGGTGGTGTCGCTGGTGCTCGACAATTCGGGCTCGATGCGCGGCCGGCCGATCACGGTCGCCGCCACCTGCGCCGACATCCTGGCGCGCACGCTGGAACGCTGCGGCGTCTCGGTCGAAATCCTCGGCTTCACCACCCGCGCCTGGAAGGGCGGGCAGGCGCGCGAGAAATGGCTGAAGGAAGGCAAGCCGCCGAACCCCGGCCGGCTCAACGATCTGCGCCACATCATCTACAAATCCGCCGACCATCCGTGGCGGCGGGCGCGCCGCAATCTCGGCCTGATGATGCGCGAGGGCCTGCTCAAGGAAAACATCGACGGCGAGGCGCTGCTGTGGGCGCACAACCGCCTGATCGCGCGGCCGGAGCAGCGCAAGATCCTGATGATGATCTCGGACGGCGCGCCGGTCGACGATTCGACGCTGTCGGTCAATCCGGGCAATTATCTCGAGCGGCATTTGCGTGCCATCATCGAGCTCATCGAGACGCGCTCGCCGGTCGAGCTTTTGGCCATCGGCATCGGCCACGACGTCACCCGCTACTATCGCCGCGCCGTCACCATCGTCGATGCCGAAGAATTGGCCGGCGCCATGACGGAGCAGTTGGCCTCGCTGTTCGCCGAGGAAACCGTGCGCGACACGCGGCGCGGCGGCATGCGGCGCGCCGGATGATTTTTTCGCGCGGCGGCTTTTGGCAGACGCTTTTGGCCGCCGTCGCGTTGTTCGGCATCACTTTGGCGCCGGCTATCGCCGCCGGCCCGGCCTCGGTCGAGCCGGCCGAAATCTCGGCCCGGCCGATCAGTGAATTCCATATCGGCCGGCCGGACAAACAGTTCGGGCCGCTGGAATTCGTCGGCGGGCTCGAAATGACCTCGGCGACACGCGATTTCGGCGCGCTGTCGGCGCTTCGGTTCCTCAAGCCCGGCAGTGATTTCATCGGCGTCTCCGACACCGGCTTCTGGTTCTTCGGCACCCTCGTCCACGATGCCGACAAACGTCCTTCCGGCATCCAGACTTTCCGCATGCAGCAGATGGTCGATGCGGCTGGCCAGCTGATCGACCAGAAATGGGCGGTCGATGCCGAAGGCCTTGCGGTCAAGGACGGCATTGCCACGGTCGGTTTCGAGCGCGATCACCGTATCGCCCAGTTCAAGATCGACCCGGACGACATGAAGGCGCCGTTCAGGCAATTGGACTTCCTGATCCCGGCCTGGGAACTTCGTCGCAATCGCGGCTTCGAGACCGTCACTCGCGCCAATCCCAACGGGCAGCACGAGGGCGGACTGGTCGTGGTGTCGGAAAAGAGCCTCGACAAGGCCGGCAACATCTATGCGGCGATCATCGAAGGGCCGCACAAGGGCGTCTTCACCGTCGAGCGCAATGGTGATTTCGACATCACCGACGGCGCCTTCCTGCCCGATGGCGACCTGGTGCTTTTGGAGCGCAGTTTTTCAATGGCCGGCGGCGTCAAGATGCGGCTGCGGCGCATCTATGGCGAAAGCGTCGAGAAGGGCGCCGTCGCCGGCGGGCCGGTGCTGCTTGAAGCCGACATGGGCTACCAGATCGACAACATGGAAGCGCTCGACGTCTGGACCCGCGACGACGGCGCGCTGATCGTGTCGCTGATGTCCGACGACAATCACTCGATCCTGCAGCGCAACCTCTATCTGGAATTTGTGCTGCACGAGGATTGACGCGTGATCGGCCGTTGGCTGGCTGACGGCGATGCTGGCGTCTCAGCGCCGTTTCGCAGCTCATGCAATTTCCCTTGGCAATGACCCGCGTCGCGGGTTTTTCAGCCAGCTTCGCCACCTGTAAAAACACTTTAGTAGCGACTTGACAATTGGCACCATTGGCGGAATACTCAAGTCCATGCTTAAGCATTCCGAGATCGATAGCATCCTGCGGGCTCTTGCCGAGCCGACGCGACGGGCAATCCTGGAAAGACTGAGTCGCGGGCCGGCCACCGTCAGCCAGTTGGCGGAGCCGTTCGGCATGACCTTCGCCGCCGTGCTCCAGCACCTCCAGGCGCTGGAAGCGTGCGGGCTGATCCGCAGCGAGAAGGTCGGACGCGTGCGCACCTGCCGGATCGAGCCCGGCGGGCTCGCCCCGCTCGCCGACTGGATCGCCGCACGCCGCACGCCGGCCGCCCGCCACCTCGACCGTCTCGGCCAGATAGTGGCGGAGAGGGACCAATCGAACGCAACGATCCACGACCAGGAAAAGGACGAAAAGAAATGAGCCAGATTGCCCCCGTGAACGACCAGCACTCCGTCATCCATTCGACCTTCACGATCGAGCGGACCTACCCTCAATCGCCCGAACGCGTCTTCTTCGCCTTTGCCGACAAGCCGACAGTGCGGCGTTGGCGCGTCGAAGGCGACGGCTTCACGATCGCCGAATTCACCTTCGATTTCCGTGTCGGCGGCGGCGAGGTTTCGCGGTTCAGCTATCAGGGCGGCCCGGAAATCAGGCTCGATGCGCAGTTCCAGGACATCGTTCCTGACCGACGCATCGTATTTTCCTACCGGATGGCGGTTGGGCCGCAGCCGC
Source organism: Mesorhizobium sp. M0244 (assembly GCF_040321795.1). Classification (NCBI taxonomy): domain Bacteria; kingdom Pseudomonadati; phylum Pseudomonadota; class Alphaproteobacteria; order Hyphomicrobiales; family Phyllobacteriaceae; genus Mesorhizobium; species Mesorhizobium sp. M0244. The sequence goes on from NZ_JAMYSE010000122.1 coordinate 14,261, forward strand.
TGTCGGCGTCGCTCACCACGGTCGAGCTTGCACCTTCCGGCGACGGCACCCGCCTGACCTATACCGAACAGGGTGCCTTCTTCGATGGCGTCGATTCGGCGCAAGGACGCGAGGAGGGCACGCGCGGGCTGCTGCAGGCACTCGCCGCCGAGCTTCAGAAAACGAAGTAGAGGTTCGTCGGCAGACCCGGGCGGCGTCCAACACGGACCCGCTCGATTGCGAGGTGGCCTATTGCCCTTTGCTCGCGATCCAGATGACGTGCCGGGCGCCACGCTTGCCGTTAGCCCGCGCCTTGACCTCCTCCACCGTGAAGCCCGCCTGCTTGAGCCGCCGGGTGAAACCTGCATCAGGGCCCTGCGACCAGACCGCCAGCACACCGCCGGGCCTGAGAGCTGCTCTCGCGCTGTTCAGGCCGGCTGCGCCGTAGAGCGCATCGTTGGCCTTGTAGACGAAGCCTTCCGGGCCGTTGTCGACATCGAGCAGGATCGCGTCCCAAGCCGATGCTTGCGATCGAATGAGCTGCCCGACATCGGTCTCGCGAATGCTGACGCGCCGGTCGTCAAGGCAACCGTCGAAAACCTCGGCCATCGGGCCGCGCGCCCAGGTCACGACTGCCGGCACCAATTCGGCAACAGTGACCTGCGCATCGCCGCCAAGCTCGGTCAGCGCCGCGCGCAAGGTAAAGCCCATGCCGAGGCCGCCGATCAGGATGCTTGGCTGCCGACGGCCGGCAATCCTTTGACAGGACAGCTTGGCCAGAGCTTCTTCGGAACCGCTGAGCCGGCTGTTCATCAGCTCGTTCGCGCCAAGCATGATCGAGAATTCGCCGCCGCGCCGCTTCAGGCGAAGCTCTTGTCCGCCGTCAGGCGTTTTTGCCGAGTCCAGTTGAAGCCAGGGGATCAAAGACTATGCCGCCACTGCCGGCTGGCTCCAGCGGGTGGCAAGCAGTCGGTAGGGGATCAGCGCCACCACCGCGATGATCAGCTTGACGCTGAGATCGCCGAGCGCCCAGGAGACCCAGCGCATCGTCTCGACCGGCAGCACGCCCATCAGTGGTGCGGTTTCCAGCGCAAAGGCGTCGTTCGGCCCGGCGAAGGCGAAAGCCGCCGCAAAGGCGACGGTGAAAAACACCACCGTATCGAAGACGGAGCCGACCAGCGTGCCGACGATCGGCGCGCGCCACCAGCTCTGCCGGCGCAGCCGGTTGAACACGGTGACGTCGAGCAATTGCGCGGTGAGGAAGGCCGCACCCGACGCCGCGGCAATGCGCACCAGTCGGTCGGCGGCGGTCTCGAATTCGATCAGGCCGTGGCGAAACAGGAAGGGCGGGATGAGGATCGAGCAGACCACCGCTGTCATGAAGCCGACAAAGACGATCCTGCGCGCCACCGCCGGCCCATAGCGGCGATTGGCGAGATCGGTGACCAGGAACGAGAACGGATAGGTAAAGGCGCCCCAGGTTAGGATGTCGGCCAGCGACAGCCCGCCGATTGCACCCTGCATCGGGAACTGCACGAGGATGTTCGACGCCACGACGACGAGCGCCATGGCGGCCACGAAGGGCAGGTATCGCGAGAAGAAAGTCATTTTTTTATCCTGGGTAATGGAACCAGCGGAACGCGATCCGGAGTCCGGATCACGCCCTAGAAGGCGGCTGCCCGCCGAAAAACTCAGGCGGCCGGCTGGTCGGCGAGCTTCTTGGCGATCTGCTTCTTCAACAGACGGGCGCGCTGCGATAATTCCTTGGCATCGGCCTTGGCCAGGAAGGCATCGAGGCCGCCGCGATGCTCGACCGAACGCAGCGCATTGGCCGAAATGCGCAGGCGCACATTCTGGTTCAGCACTTCCGAGATCAGCGTCACATTGACGAGATTGGGCAGGAAGCGACGCTTGGTCTTGTTGTTGGCGTGGCTCACATTGTTGCCGGACATGACTGCCTTGGCAGTGAGTTCGCAGGTGCGGGACATGGTTCTAACCTTCGGTTCTCGGTCCTGGCCAAACATTCGACGCGCGCCGGTGGGGCGCGGTTTCGGTCAGGCCGCCTTATGGAAAAAGTTGGCGTTCCATAGTTGCATTTCGCCGATGCGTCAAGCGCGGGCTGGTCGCGACAGGGGAATCGCACTTTCGGAGAAGGCGCGACCAGCGGAGCTGCCGATCCCCTTGCGGGGGGAGATGGCCAAGTGGTGGCAACGAGGGGTGTTTTCCTCGACCTGTCAAGACTTGGCTTCCTCGCCTACCGCGAAGCGGGGGAGAGGTGGCCGCGAAGCGGCCGGAGAGGGGTGTTTCGTAGGGCGCCGGTGCCCTCTCCCTGGGGGGGGGGCGCGCGACCCAAACACCCCCGATCGGTGGGGGGGGGCCCCACCAAAGACAGAAATCCGCCCCCCCCCCCCCCG
>NZ_JAMYSE010000123.1:0-16543 GCF_040321795.1 Mesorhizobium sp. M0244
ATTGACGTAAGAGATCATCATCGCTTGGATATTGACCATGCCATCCATCAGGGAAAGCGCCGTCGGGGGGGCCCCCCCCCCCGCCCCCCCCCCCCCGCCGATGTCACTGGGGGTTGTTCCAGAGGATGACCTTCTTGTTTTCCTCGCCACCCGGGGCGGGAGCGAGATTGCCGAAGATCACGCCGATCTCGGGGGCTTCCAGCTTGACCGAGAGGTACTCCTCGCCCGAACGTTGGGAGGTGCGGTGCCAGCCGGCTCCGATCTCGAAGCCCGTGCGCTTGTTGACGATCCGGTAGTCCGGCGCGTCCTCGCGCGACTTGTTGGTGTTCGGGATGAGGGTGATCGGGGCATTGACCCGGAGCGTGGCAAAGACGCCTTCCATCGAGCCGTCGGACTTGGTGGTGAGGTTTGCGATCGTGGTGGCCATGGTAGTTCTCCTTCGGTTGCATCGGGACCATTCCCGATGGCGCCAAAGGAGAGGGCCGTCCTGCTGCGGTCATCTCGGCGAAAATTCTGGAAAATTCTATTTGCCGAAAAATAGCGGGCAGGCCCTTCGCCTGTCCGCGGACAAAAACAGAAATCGAATTTTCCAGAATTTTCGCCGAGTGTACCCCCAACGGGGGTTGACCGCACAAAGCAGGCGGTCGTCTACAAAGGCGACATGAAACGGGAATGGCCCCGGATGCGAGCGAAGGAGAAGAACTCAGGCCGCCATCGCTTGGCCGACTCTACGCTGCCGGATCGCTGGAACATGCTCCAGCCTCTCGGGTCATGTCGTCGACATCGCCAACCCATCGAACAGCAGCCCGGCGCGTGAACCGCTTGGCATGTTCGGTATTGCGGCAGAGCGGTTTCGAGATCGGGGCCGGCTGGCAGCGGCCTTCACGCCCCTCGGGGGATGATACCGCGCAGTCAGGTTGGATGATCCGGCAAGCCAGCATGTTGTTCGGCACGCCTGCACCCGCTTCAAAGGCGAGAAGCGTCAAGATGATCATCCGCACAACGCCCCGCGGCTCTGCGCGTGGACCGGTTTCGAAAGGGGCCGGCTCCGTCCGCACATACAAGTGGATTAGGCGGCGAGGAGCCGGATCAACATATCTGATTGAACCCGCCGGGCTGTCAGGGGGACCGCCCGTACATCATCTTGGCAACGCCCGACGCTCGTCCGGCGTCATGCGGGCTTCGGCTTGGCGGCGAATGTCCGGACCGACATGGCGGAGCATGGCGCACCAGTCTTCCACATTGTACGTCGTCGCCATGCTGCCCCTGGCCAGATCGTAAATGACGCACGGCTTCTTCGCGATGGCGAGCCGAAGCACGTTGACGGCCGTCCCGGGTGATGCGCCATCCCAGATCATCATGCCAAAGTCGGCGCGCCGCGCCATCTCCCGGTCTTTGGCAGCGTGGAACCAATACCCGTGAGCGCCTTCAGGAGACGGGACATGGTAGGCAGCCCAGTCGCCCAGATTGTTGCGAGGTTCCTTGCCCGCATGGAAGACCCCGACATGTTCGTAGCCGTAGCCAGCGAGCAGGCCCTGCGCCTCGGCATCGGCCCCAGACGCGTCGCCAATCAGCACGCCGTGCTCTGCAGCGACGATCGCGCCGATGCGAGCGATGGCAGGTTCCGGCAGCTCGAATATCTCGCGTGATCCACCTATGAATATCATCGACATCGTGACTTTCCCTTCTCTCTAGCGCCCCCCGCCCCGCGCCGGCCGCCCTCTCCCTCGCCCCTGCGAGAGGGATCGTCACCCGAAGGCCGAGACGGCGAAAGCCGGCTCGGGGAGCGGCGAGGCGCCGCGACTAGAGCCCGGCCGGCCGTAGGCCGGCGCGCCCGGACCCTGCCGCTGCCGGAGGCGCTACGCGCATCTGGCTAGTGGCGCTTCGCGCTTGGAGCTAGTGGTCTTTGTCGGCCAGCCAGAGGCTCACGTCCTGGATCGAGCGCATGGCCGCGAAAAGAGAACGTCAATCCAGACGGCTGACGCGGCGGCCCTCGCTGCGCGCTTCGATAAAGGCGCCTGCGATCTTCATCATGAACGCCTTGCTGAAACGACCGAGGGGCTTACCGTCGGATTCGATGTACCAGGAGCGTTCGGCAATATCGTAGTTGTATTCGTCAACCACGATCCAGCAGCGTTTGAGATCGGTCAGACCGGCGCGGCGGCACTCGATAGCGGAGACTTCCAAACCGACCCGATCGCTGGTCGGTGGCTGGGTGGTTATCGCCAGGAGCGCGAGATGGGTCAGGCCATCTCTTGCGCCGCGGACAGCGATGACCACGCAGGTCGGCCGGCTCTTGCGGCCTTCCGTTTCGCCGCGCTCGTGTTGCCATGCCCAAAGATACGGGTAGGAGATCACCTGACCAGGCAGAAATCTACCGATCATCATCGTATCCTTCCCCGCGCGCCAATCGATCGATCTCGGCGGCGAAGAGTTCCGTATGTTCCTCCGGCATCTCGGAGACATGGTATGCGCGGCGGGGATCGCCGCCGATGCGCATCCGTTCGTAGTGCTCGTAGCTCATCAGCACGAACCGGGGTTTCCGGTGCTTGGTGAGAATAACGGGTTCGCGGCTGGCAACGTCGGTGACGTCGCCAACCTGCTTGTTGAGATCTCCGGTCGTGAACTGGCGCATGCTGGCCTCCTTATCGATCTCCATATTATCTGGATTGTCTGGATTTGCAAGAAAACGGCGCTCACGCGCCGCCTTCCGCGAACCGCCAGACGGGGATGCCTAGCCGACGCGCCTTGTCGGCAAGGTTCTCGGTAATGCCGGAGCCGGGAAATACGATCAGGCCGTAAGGCACCACCGAGAGAAGCTGGTCGTTGCGGCGGAACGGAGCCGCCTTGGCGTGCCGGGTCCAATCCGGCTTGAAGGCGATCTGGGTGACCTTGCGGTTCTCGGCCCAGCAGGCGGCAATACGCTCAGCGCCGCGCGGGCTGCCGCCGTGGAGCAGAACCATGTCGGGATGCTTGTCGCGGGCCTTGTCGAGCGCCTCCCAGATCCGGTCGTGATCGTTGCAGTCGAGGCCGCCGGCGAAGGCGATCTTGGTGCCGGCCGGGACGAGCACCTCGGTTTCGGCGTGGCGGCGGGCGGCGAGGAAATCTCTGGAGTCGATCACCGCCGCTGTCATCGCCTGGTGGCTGACCTTGGAGCCGGTGCGCGGCCGCCATGCCGATCCGGTCTGCGCCTCGTATAGGTCGGCGGTCTCATCGCGCATGATTTCGAGCACATTGCGGCGCTCGATATAGCTGATGCCTTCCGCGGTCAGCCGCTCCAGCTCGACGGACTTTACCTCCGATCCGTCCTGCTCCTGCTGGCTCGAGCGCTGCGCCTCCTCGTTGCGGTCGAGGCTGCGGGCGACGCGCTCGGCGGCACGGTGGAAGACGTTTGCGAAGGACCAGAGCAGGTCGTCGAGATCGGGTTCGAGCCTGGTGTCGCCAAGCAAGCCGGCGAAGGTCTCGACGATCCCGGCGAGGCCGGCCCGGATCACTTCGTCGTCGGGAAGTGGCCGAGGATCAGGTTCGTCCTGATGCGGGCGATGGCCGTACATCTGCAGTTCGAGGATGACGCGGTCGGTCGGCGAGGAGGCGTGGTAGGGCTCGTAGGCGTCGTCGAGAGGAAGCTCGTAGGTCATGGCGTGTCTCCGTCGGTTATGGCCGCGCCTATCGCGGCCTGACAGCGCATCCCGGCCGCGCGCCGGGCGCGGCCGCACCGAAGGCCGGAGCGCGAGCGGAGGACGGCGCAGCCGTTGCGGCCGTGACCGGGGGGTGGCAGGGGTCGCCTCTCAGGCAGGCCGCGGGCGCGGCTTCTCCGGTGGACCGCCGCCATGTCTGCAGGCTGTCCGGCGACGCCGCGCCGGCCCGCGTGCCGGCCCGACCCATTCATCCGGGCGGCAGGAAGAGACGGGCATCCTCCGGGACGAGCTGGTCACTGAGCCATGCTGCGAGATGGGCCGGGCCGAGATGACGCAGGTCGTCGTTGAAATCGCCGAGCTGCGGCCGCAACACCAGGGCGAGGATCCCGGCTTGGCCGGCTCGCTGGCTGAGACGCTCGATGCCGTGCCGGCCGGCGGCATCGGCATCGGCCGCGATATAGAGGCGACGGCAGCCAAGCGGGAAGGTCAGGCCGGCGAGGTGATTGGCCGAAGTGGCGGCGGCAACCGGCAGCGCCGGCATCACCACCTTAAGCGACGCCATCGTCTCGAACCCCTCGCCGGCGGCCATGACCGAGACGGGCGCACCGGGCTGGTGGCCAAGCCAGATGCCGTTGCCAAGGAGATTCCCCAGCGAACGGCGTGGATCCGCGAGTTGCGCCTTGCCCTGACCCGAAGGATCAAGCCAGGTGCGTTGTAGGCCGGTGATACGCCCGTCGAGGCTGGTGACAGCGGCAATGAGCGCAGGCAGGGTCTGCGTCTCGCCCGTCACGAGATCCCTGCAGTAGCAGCCGGGATGGAAGCGCACGGCACGCTCATGCGCGGAAAGCAGGATGCCGCGGCCGGCGAGGTATCGTTCGGCCAACGTGCCGGCGATCGGCTGCGACATGGCGAACAGGCGACGCGCCGCGTCAGGCGAGCCGGGTGCCGCGGCAGGCTGGCGTTGCGCGCCAGGAGCGTGGGGCGGTGGCAGCGGCACGGAGAGGAAGCGACGCGCTTCATCCGCGACGTCACGGAAATCAACAAGACCGCAGCTTTCTCGGATGACATCGAGCAGATCGCCAAACTCAGACGTCGCCTCGTCGACCCACCTACCCGCCGGGCCTTTCGCGTTGGCTTTCAGCCGCACATGCATGGAACGGCCGCGCGTGTTGCGGACATCGCCGACCATCCAGTAATTGCCGGAGCGATGGCCGTTGGAGAGATATTCGCGGCACACCGCCTCGGCATGATCGCCAAGGCGGCGTGCCAGCTCTGAGGCCGAGCCGGTCATCATCAGCTCCCTCAAGCCGCCGAGGTGCGGTCGGTGACGCCAACCAGCGTATGGCGGTCGAGGAGCGCGGCGAGGATGGCAGACCCTTGCGCGGACGTTGGGATGAACAGCCGGAGCTTCCAGGAGATGATCTCGGAGATCAGCCCCAGCGCCTTCAGCCGCGGAACCATGGCGTCGGTGAAGCCGATCAATTCGACACGGTAGTCGTTCATGACGCGGCCGCGGCGCAGAATCAGGCCATCGGCGAGTTGCAGTCCGATCCGTCCGTCGACAAGCCCGGTCCAGGCATCTTCCGGCGCGAGCTTGGGTACATCGTCGAGCCCCAGATTGCGGAACATGGTGGCGACAAGCGTCGGGGCGATGTGACGCCCGATGATGCGTTCGCCGGCATCGGTCTGGATCCGGTAGACCTGACAATCATGGTCTGGCAACCGCCGCCAGATCGGCAACAGCAGACCCGTCACGATGTGGAAAGTGCTGGTGGTGAACTCCGGGACGGCGTCGATTTCTGCCTGCCAAAGCTCGCGGAACAGGTTTCGGTCGGTCGGCTGCCAGTGGGTTTCGGCAAGGGCGTCGAGACCGAAGCGCAGCTCGTCGGTCGGCCGCAGCAGCCGCACGCGGTGTTCTATCGTGCCGTCGTCGAGCATCAAGCTCGCCGTCGGCAGCCGGATCGCCGCACGGCTGGACCGGGCGTTCACCAGCAGAACCGATTGGGGCTCCGCCCGGACGATGGCCAGCGCGTCGACCAGCCCGAGCGGCCGGATGCGGTCCTTGCGCGCGACGGTGAGCACGTGCGACTGGGCGCCGGAGACCGGATGGGTATAGACGGTCCTACGATCAGTGACGACGATGCTCTCCGCCGTGATCGTCTCCAGACCCTTGTCATAATTGCCGGCGGCGATGGCGCCTTCGATCTTTGCTGCCATCAGTTGCTCGAACACCTCGAACAGCAGGTTCTGGGTTTCGATGCGCAACGCCAGCAGGCGATTGAGCCAGGTCGTGATTGGCGGCAGCTCGTCCCGCAATCCGCCGTCGTCACTCGTCAGCGACAGCCCGGTCACCGTCTCGAAGGTCGTGAGCGAGCAGCCCTCGATCTTGCCCTGGTGCAGCAGATGATAGAACTGCCGCAGCGCCGCTCGGGCGTAGGCGCTTTCGAGATTGTCTTCGGCACGGAACAGCCCTGCCCCGCCGGTCTGGCGCTGACCGCGCGTGATCGCGCCCAGCGTGTCGAGCCGGCGTGCGATCGTCGACAGGAAGCGCTTGCCGGCCTTTACATTGGCGGCCATGGGCCGGAACAGCGGCGGTTGCTTCTGATTTGTGCGATGGGTCCGACCGAGACCCTGGATGGCGTTGTCGGCGCGCCAGCCGGCCTCGAGCAGATAGTGCTTGCGCAGCCTCTGGTTCCTGACACCGAGATCAGCGTGGTAGGAGCGGCCAGTGCCGCCGGCGTCGGAGAAGACCAGAACGCGCTTGTCGTCATCCATGAAACTCTGGGTCTCGGCCAGATTGGCCGAGCCGGGGCGGTTTTCCACGGCCAGCCGGTCGATACGGTCGCGGCCGGATTTCTTGACGATGCGGCGCGAGCGGCCGGTCACCTCGGCAACCGTGTCGGTGCCAAAGTGATGGATGATCTGGTCAAGGGCACTGCCGACCGGCGGCAACGACGCAAGCCGCTCGACCATCTCGTCGCGCCGCCGAACTGCCTCGCGGCACTGGACCGGGTTGCCATCTTCGTCGTGCACAGGCCGCGAATACACATTGCCTTCGGCGTCCGAGTATTCCTCGAACAGCTGGATGGGGAAGGAATGCATCAAGTACCCGCCGACATACTCCCGCGGCGTGACGTCGACATGCAGGTCCGACCATTCCTCGGTCGGGATCTCGGCAAGGCGTCGTTCCATCAGCGCCTCGCCGGTCGAAACGATCTGCACGACTGCCGAATGACCTTCGAGCCGATCCTGCTCAATCGCGCCGATCAGAGTCGGCGTCATCATCGAGGTGATCAAATGCGAGAAAAAACGTTGCTTGGTACTTTCAAAGGCCGAGCGCGCCGCCGATTTTGCGTTGCGGTTCAGCGTGCCGGACTCGCTGGTGATGTTGGTCGCCTCGAGTGCGGCGGTCAGGTTGTTGTGAATGACCTGGAAGGCGTCGGCATAGGCGTTGTAGATGCGGATCTGCTCCTCGGTCAGCGCGTGCTCGAGCAGGTCGTATTCGACACCGTCATAGGAAAGCGAACGCGCTGTATAGAGGCCGAGCGACTTGAGATCGCGGGCGAGCACTTCCATCGCCGCGACACCGCCGTCCTCGATCGCGGCGACGAATTCGGCACGGTTGGCGAATGGAAAATCCTCGCTGCCCCAGATGCCGAGACGTTGCGCATAGGCGAGGTTCTCGACGGCGGTCGCACCGGTCGCGGAGACGTAGACAATGCGGGCATCGGGCAGCGCGTGCTGCAGCCGCAGTCCCGCCCTGCCCTGTTGCGAGGGCGCGACGTCGCCACGCTCACTTTTGCCGCCAGCGGCGTTAGCCATGGCGTGGGCCTCGTCAAAGACGATGACGCCATCGAAAGATTTTTTCGCCCCCGACGGGTTTTTTCCAATCCCTGTCTGGCTTTCTTTAATCCCTGTCTGGCTTTCGGGCCTCCCCGCCAAGTTTCCTCTGTTCCCCGTCGGGCCTTCGTCCCTCCTGGCCTCTTGGCCGACCCAGTCGAGTATCTGGGCGATCCGGGATTTCTTGCCCTCCCGCTCTTGCGAGCGCAGGGTCGCGTAGGTCGTGAACAGGATGCCCTCGGCAAGGCGGATCGGCGTGCCCTGCCGATAGCGCGAGAGTGGCTGCACGAGAAGTTTTTCCTGGCCGAGTGCTGCCCAATCGCGCTGGGCGTCTTCCAGCAATTTGTCCGACTTGGAAATCCAGATCGCACGGCGGCGGCCCTGTAGCCAATTGTCGAGGATGATGCCGGCGACCTGCCGTCCCTTGCCGCAGCCGGTTCCGTCACCCAAAAACCATCCGCGGCGGAAGCGGACCGCGTTCTCAGCACCTTCTGGCGCGGCGGAGACGACATCGCAGGTCTCGTCAACAGTCCAGGCGCCGGTGAGATGGCCGCAATGGGCTTCGCCGGCATAGATGACGCTTTCGAGTTGGGCGTCTGACAGCAGGCCCTCGTCGATGATCGCATCAGGAAGAAGCGGCCGATAGGAAGGCTTTGGCGGCGCGACGGCGGCCATTGCGGCCGACTGCACGAGCGACGTCGGATGCGGTTTCGCGCGGGGAATGTCAATCGACTGGAGCGCATAGGGTTCGTAGATCGTGTCGGTGAGCCGGCCGCCCTCCTCCGGCATCCAGTCGCGCAGCTCATAGGCGAGGGGGACAGCCGGCGTGCTGTTTGCCATGACCTGGCGGGCGGGCTTCGCCCGCGCAGTCGGGCGGACCGATTGGATGGCCTTCGGAGCAGCCGTTGAGGCACCGAGGGGTGCGGCTCTCGCTCCCGATTGGGCAATGTGCATGGCGGCATTGCGCACGATGCCGTTGGACAATGTACCGGTCGAGTTCGGAAAGCCGCCCGGTGTCCGGGGCGGCAGATCCGTGATCCAGGAGAGCAGCGTTTCGACATCCGTGGCCTTGCCCGGCGAGCCGGAGAAGCTGGTTGGGTCGTTAGCAGGAACTTTGTCGATGATGGTCAAGCGGGTCTCAGCCGTCGTCCCATGGCGGGCGTAGACACGGCCGTCGATCGCTGCGGTGAAGACGGTGGTGCCCTGCTGCTGCAACCGTTCGAAGGCCGGCCGCCATTTGGAGTTTTCGGGAGACAGCCCGGAGCCGGTGACGGCAACGAGGCGTCCGCCCGGAAGCAGGCGTGCGAATGCGGAAGAGAGGTGCCGCCATGCGGCATCGGCGACATGGCCGTCGACATATGCGCCGACGCTGAAGGGTGGATTCATCAGCACGACGGACGGCTCCATGGCCGCGTCGAGATGATCGTCGATATGGGCGGCGTCGTGCCGCGAGACGGGAACGCGCGGGAACAGAAGGCCGAGGAGATCGGCGCGTGTCGCTGAAAGCTCGTTGAGAGCGATCGAGGCGCGCGCCATCTCGGCATGGACGGCGAGCAGACCGGTGCCGGCCGAGGGTTCGAGAACGAGGTCGCAAGATGAGATCGCCGCGGCGTGCGCCGTGACGAAGGCCAGCGGCAAGGGCGTGGAGAGCTGCTGCATGGCCTGGCTCTCGTCGGACCGTCGCGTATGAGTGGGAAGAAGTTCGGCGATGCGCTTCATCATCGCCAGCGTCGCCTGCGGCGTGGTGGACCGGGACAGGATCGCTGCTCCGAACCGGCGCAGAAACAGCACCTGGGCGGTTTCGAGCGCCTCATAGGCGTCTTTCCAGACCCAGAACCCTTGCGCATCGCTGCCGCCAAAACTTGTCGTCATGGTGGTGCGCAGTTCCGCAGTGGTGACAGACTTGCCCTGCTCGAGGAACGGCAGAAGCCGCATTGCCGCCTGATAGATCGCCTGGGCGTTGTTGATGGGGACGTGCCTCGGCGCGTCGAGGGGAGCGGCAGCTGTGGTCGAAACGATGTTCATGGAGATGTCCTTCGCGAGAGGGGAGAGGCGCCCGCGCCGACACTCTCTGCGCGCCAGCCGGGCCGCATTCCTCCCGGCTCCCCTCTGCCTCTGGCGCCGATGCACCAAATGGGTTGCGCTCTGCGCAAAGCCATGACTTGAATGCGCGCACAGGGATGCGGCGGCGACCTGGAGCGGCGGAGGTGATGCGACGGTTCAGAATTGGCAGTGAGGTTTACGAGGGGGCAGCGCCTGACCTGCAGGCGGCGTTGGCGAGCGCCTATGCCCGCACCGAGCGTCCGCTGTGCCTGTGCCGCGAGCCAGGCTGCCCGATGTATATCGCCCGCATCGGCGACCTTCACCTGATCAAGCGCATGCCGCTGAGCGGCGGCGGACATGATCCATCCTGTGATTCCTATGAATCACCTTACGAACTGTCCGGTCTGGGCGCCTTGATGGGCAGCGCGATAAAGCTCGATCCGCAAAGCGGCATGGCGGCCCTCAAATTGGACTTCAGCCTGTCCAAGACGGGGAGCCGGGCAGCGTCCGTGCCTGCGGGGCAAAGTTCCGCCAGCGTAACCGCCGATCCCAGGGGGATGTCGCTGCGTGGCCTGCTTCATTATCTCTGGCACGAGGCCGAACTGACGGTCTGGACATCCCGATGGGCCGGCAAGCGACATTGGTGGAATGTCCGCTGGCATCTGCTCGAGGCTGCCGGGCAAATGACGGTGAGGGGCGGACCGCTCGCGGATATCCTGTTCGTGCCCGAGCCGTTTCGCGCCGAGAACAAGGAAGCCATCGAACAGCGTCGCAACGCGGTTCTCGGCACGGCGCTCCCGCCGAAATCCGGTCCCCGAAAGTTGCTCGTCCTGGTCGGCGAGGTGAAGGAGATCGTGCCCGCCCGCTCCGGTCAGAAACTCGTCATCAGGCATTTGCCCGGTTTTCCCTTCATGATCGAAGATGCATTGCATCGCCGCTTGCAGGTGCGATTTGAGAAAGAATTGTCGTTGTGGGCAGCGGATTCCAGCTCGCATCTCATGACGATCGCGACGTTCGGACTGAACCCGGCCGGCCTCGCCATTGTCGAGGAGGTCGCGTTGATGGTGGTGTCCGAAAACTGGATTCCCTACGAGACGGTCCCGGAGAAAAGGCTCGTCGATGGGCTCGCCCGCGTTCGTGAGAAGAGCGTGAAGGGATTGCGCTTTGACCTGCAACCCGACCAGCCGATCGCCAACGCATTGCTTCAGAACAGGGACGAGCCGATAGCGCTCTTTGTCGTTCCGGCCGGTGCGGACGAAGCGTTCGAGGCGTCGCTCGACGAAATGATCGCCACGCGTCCGGAGATCGGCTCCTGGGTGTGGCGTGTCGGCGAAGGCGATATGCCGCCGCTACCGCTCTGAGCGTCGGCGGAATTTCCGTCGATGCTTCAGTATGCCTTAGGCCAGGCCCAGCTTTTTCTTGAGCTCGGCATTTTCCTTGCGCAGACGGTCGGCAAGCAGGTTCTTGAGGCGCTTGTTTTCTTCTTCGAGTGCGACAAGATCGCGGAGATCACCACTTTCTGAAGAAGGTGCGGCAGCTCTTTTCCAATAATAGTAGGTCTGCTCGGATATGCCGGCTTGGCCGACCGCAATCTTGCTGGTCGCGCCGCCAGCGATCGATTTCTCGATCTGGTCAAGCTTCTGGGCGCGTTCCTTCTCGGAATATGTCTTGCGGGTGGTCTTGACTGCTAACGGAGATTCAGCGGCCTGGGGCGCTGGCTTCGCCCCGTTCCTCCGGGCCGGCTTTGCGAGCTCTGCCTTCGCTTTCTTTGCTCGCGGAATTTTCTTCTTGGATTCAGGCACTTCCACTTTGGCTGGCGCTACTGTCGTCTGAACAGTCTGAGCGTCCTGAAAATCGGCCATGATATGCTCCGCTTTTGGTTTATCCCCTCCTTCAGCATCAATGGCTCTTATACTGAAGTCAATGACCTCTGAATTTGGCAACTGAGCACCGTCAGCCGGCTGCGTCATTTCCGTGACAATTTTGGACAGGTCGAGACCACCCCAGATCGAATGGCTTGACTTTTGCTTGCCGTGCTTCTGTTTCACTTCCACAACAAATGGCCGGATCTGGCGCTTCATAGTCTGTTCCTTGATGTGAGGACGACTTGCAAGCCAAGTCGCTGTTCGTTTTTGCGAGTATCCGACGCGAAGGTATCTGTCGCTCTCGCCGTGCTTTATCGGAGAAGCGACGCAACGAGCAAGCGATGTGTCATGGGCCTTAGCTTAGGCGACCGGCTCAATCAGCGGGGGCAAACATGCCTACTGAGAGGTGGATCTTCAGAGCTGCATCCATACACGCGATGCTCAGGCGTCTAGCCAGCGGCGCGCGATGACTGTGCACAATCCGGCTGGAGCGATTGCAATCCAAATTTTCTTGGGAACTAATCTTCTCATGGCGGCGGATGAGCTGGACGCGCTTGTTTTCGGGATGGCAGTCGAAAGCGTTCGTGCGCTTACTGTACCTTTCACGGAAAAAGTCTCAGAAATCGCCAACCGAAGCCACGGCGTACTGCTTTTCAATTTGCGAATCGATGGCGACATGGAACTTCAGCGGGTCGCCGCCATCCGCTATCCTAGCGATCAGACAGGCGTTCTGGTGCTGGGACAAGCAAGGCTTGTTGACCAGCCATTGCATGGTCAATGGCACTTTCTCCAGCTTTATCGCTCCCTTGGAGGACTGGAACACCCTTCCGCTACCGATGCAGGCCAAGACGAGTATCGCCGGCCCGGCCTGCCTGTTCATCGGCGCTTTACGCAATGCCGGGTACCTCCCGCATGGTAGGCACTGACCTGAAGTTTTGCTGAGGGCCGGATGCTTATATCCTCCTGGCAGTTGGCCATACGGACTCGCATGTTGGATACCGGGATGCAGGCTGGTGTTGCGGATAGAGGTCCGACCCTGGAGCGTGGCTTTCTTGACCACGAAGACCTCGTCGATGTTTGGCTCAACAGCTTGAGGATGCGCCGTACGCGGGTGCATCCACTGAGCCAAGGTCAGTCACCGTGAGGAGACGTTTCGCCGCCGAGGCGCGGTTCTTATAGGTGCCCATCGTCGCCTTCCTTCGTCAGCTCTGACGCAATCGCACTTTGGACAGGAACTCGTCGATCTCGAGATCCGACAGATCATCGAGCACCTTGAAGACAGCATCATGCCTTCCGGCGTTAATGAGCGTGCGTTTGCCGCGATCTTCGGCCCACCGGCTCCGGCGGGGTCGCTCCCGGCCGACAGGCTGTTGACTTGGCTTTGGCGGCTGTTGCGGGATGTCATGCGGCGTGGGATTGGGACGGATTCTGACGACCGACGCCAGTGATGGCGCGGACGGCCGCCGCGAGCGCCGGAATGTCCTCGAGCATGCTGAGTGCGACGAAGTGGTTGGCCCCGCCGGTATAGTCCTTGCGCCCCGTGCAGGTCCTGATCAGGATGCCGTGACCTGAGGACAGCCCGAACTGGCCGACCTGAATGTAGGCGCGGTCATGGTGCAGGGTAATTTCACCGGAAACGGCTATGCCCGCCTTGTTTGAGCGCAGGTCTAAGCTTCCCTGCGGCAGGGCAAGTTCGACGGCGAGTTTCTTCAGCCGTGAACGGGCTGTCGCGTGGAAATGTCTCTTCTGCTGCTCGGCGTACTACCATCTTATTTACCAGCCTAACAGGCGGATGTCAATTAAACGAACGCGCCCGGGAGCGCCTTGGCGTTCCCGGACTTGAGAGTGAGTTGGAAATGAATGAGTCCGGTGGAGGTGCCGGACCCGTGCCGAGCGGGAGGCCGATTATTCGGCGGCCTGGAGGTGATCTGCTTCGTCGCCGTCGATGGTCACCGGCTCATCGGAGGACGGATCCGCATCGTCGGCGAGGAAGGCCGGCAGCTCGGCGGCATCGCCGTCGATAGCCGCCTCGTCCGACCTGTCGCCGGCGACCGCGTCGCCAGCATCGGTAGCCAATTCATCAATCTCAAGGCGCAGCGGCTCGGGCAGCCAGTTCGATCTTTCGAGAAGACGGGCGGCCTCACACGCCATGCTGTCCTTCTTCATGTGGTCGATCAGCTGCGCGGAGTCTGCGCCACGAGCTTCGCGGACAGCCTGTAGAATCCGCGCCTTGGTGAGCCGCCCGAGGAACTCAACGGTAGGCGTCCAGCCGGCGTCGACCATGTCAAACTGGAGCGAACGTCCAAGCAGGTCTGCATGCTGGAGCGCCTTCGCTCGCCTGTTCCAGGGTTCGACCACCGCATTGAGGGTCAGCGAGACGCAGTGCGCGAACAGCGCCTTGCGGCTTGCTTCGTCGAGGCCGAGCAGGAAGTCCCACAGGCCTTCCGCTTCATCGGGCAGATCGCGGTCCCAGGCTTCGTGCCGCTCGGCGATCTCCTTGGCCCAGGATGTCTCGGCAAGACCATCGACCTGGCTGAAGCTGCCGCTCTTCAGGCTGATCTCCAGGCACGTGTCCGGCGCGAAGCGATAGAAGACCTGCAGGACGAAGGCATGGAGTGCGGCGACGATGGCGATGTCGACGTCACCGGCGAGCGCGTTGCGTAGCGCCAGGGTCCGCTGCGCGGTCAGGTCGAAAACGAGCCGATCGGGCAGCGGCTTGATGCAATCGTCCTCGCCGTCGTCGCCAGAGCCGTCACCCACCGGCTCGCCGTTGACGACAACACCTTCGCCATCGTCGCCACTGGATCGGGTTTGGCCCTCGGCGCCCCCTTCCTCGCCCTCCTCGACGTCGCCGGTCTCGGTCCGCGGCTCGTCCTCGGACCGCACGAAACCGGCGTCGACCTGGAGCTCGCCGTTCGCGGCAAGCGTAACGAACACACCGGCAATGTCCTTCTGGGCGGGATCGTAGCTTTGAGGACGATCATCGATCGCATCGAGCTCGGCGCCCAGCTGGTCGAGCTTCGCCTCGATTGCCTCGTCGGCGTCCTCGGCCTTGGCATAGTCCGCATCCAGCTTGTCGTATTCGGCCTTCAGCGCGTCGTAGCGTTCGATCTCCTCGGCGCTCAGTTCCTGCGCTTCGGCATAGATGCGCCGCATGCCGGAGGTATGGCCGTAGGGAAAGCTGATCGCCGCCTCGACCCATTTCCAGCCTTCGGCGCGGATCGCCTCGGCATCCACCTTCAGCCTGTCGAAGACAAGCTGCTCGACGAGCGCCGCATCGTGGAACCAGCCACCGGAGTCCTGCTCGAAGAGATCGCGCAGGATGACGCCGCCAGCTGCTTCATAGGCTTCGGCGCCGACATAGACGGCCCGGCGATCATCGGCCCGGACCGTGGTCTCCGTCAGCAGACGCCTGATGTAATAAGGTTCCTGCATGTGCGAGCTGGAAATCCGCTCCCAGACCTGCTCCTGGCGCGCGTGATCGTCCGAGATCGAAAACGCCATGATCTGTTCGAGCCGGATTTCGTCCTTCTCGTAGAGGTCGAGCAGCATCGGGGACACCGATGCCAATCGCAGGCGCTGCCTCACCGTCGCCGGCGATACGAAGAAGCGTGCGCCGATCTCCTCCGGATCGAGGCCCTGATCGCGGAGCGTCTTGAAGGCTCGGAACTGGTCGAGTGGGTGCAGGTCGGCGCGCCGCAGGTTTTCAGCAAGCGAGTCCTCTTCGGCCGAGGTCTCCTGCCTGCGGTTAACGATGCAGGGGATCGGCTCGTTCTTTGCCAGGCGCTTTTGCTTGATGAGGATACCGAGCGCGAGATAGCGCCGGCCGCCGGCCGGCACCTCAAACGTGCCGGTCTCCTCGCCCTCGCCGTCGAGCATCGGACGGACGTTCAGGCTCTGGATGAGCTTTCGCCGCCCGATGTCCTCGGCGAGCTGCTCGATAGACACGCCGTCCTTGATGCGCCGGACATTCTTCTGCGACAGCCTGAGCTTGTCATAGGGAATGTTCTCCGCGGCGTTCATCGCAATCTTCTGAATGGCGTTCTTTGCCATGGTCAGGTTCTCCATGACGGGCGGCCCGGGGCCTCTCCCCGAACCTCCAAGCCCGTCAGGAACCTCCCCTCCCCCCTCTGCCTCCAGGCCTCACACCGGCGCCGGCCGCCTGCCGCAAACCTTCGCTAGACTGCGGACGGCAGAGTGACTATATATCTTCCATGAACGTGGAAGGATTATTGTCATGCCGGGGTTTAGTACCGAAGTGCTCACCGCCAATGAAGCGGCGGCGGTAACGCAGGTGCCGCTTAAGCAGGTGCATCGCATCATCGATGCCGGATTGCTACGCGGCCGTGTCGAGACACGCCGCGGCAGCCGCGTCATCATCGGAGCGGGTCTCGTCGGCCTACGCCTCGCCTGGCTGACGGCGGAGACGCTGACGCCGGCCGCGCGGCGGCGGATCGTCGAGCACGCCATTGCCGATGATGCTGCGCCCGTGGTCGCGGACGATCCGCTTAAGGTCGACCTGAAGCCGATCACCGCCGGGGTAAGGACCGGCCTCGGCCGGCTGAGGAAAGCCAAGGCCATGGTGGCGCGCGATCCAGCGGTACTTAGCGGTCAGCCGGCCTTTGTGGGAACACGCGTGCTTGTTCATGACGTTGCCGACATGCTCGCCAATGGCGATACTCCCGAGACGATCCGTGCCGCCTATCCGCAACTGACTCTCGACCGGATCAGGCTCGCGGCCGACTATGCGCTCGCCTATCCGCGGCGTGGCCGTCCGCCGGTCAAGCCGGCGTGGCGCAGCACGGCGGCGAAATCGAAACGCACAATCCGTCTCGACGATCTGCCGGCCGTTTCGTGAAATTCCTGATCGACGAATGCCTGAGCCCAGAGCTTGCGAAACTGGCGCGCGAACGGGGTTTTCCAGAGTCGAGCCATGTGCGCTGGCTGGGCCTCGCCGGCGCCAAGGACCATATGGTGACCCGGCGCGCGGTCGATGACGGCTATGTGCTCGTCACGCACAACACGACCGACTTTCGCGGCCTCTATCGCCGCGAGGAGCTGCATGACGGGCTGGTCGCCTTCAACACCGCCCCTGGCCTGATGAGCCTCGATCTCCAGCACAGGCTCTTTCATCTCGCCCTTTCGGAGCTCGGTGGC
>NZ_JAMYSE010000124.1:0-16196 GCF_040321795.1 Mesorhizobium sp. M0244
GGCTAAATCTCGGGAACAACCAGTGAGGCAATCGAGAACATCCGAGTGAGGCAACGGCATTGTTCTTTGGGAACACTCGTGGGCGAGGCAATACGGGTGTTAGCTGATTGTCGCGGACGACCGCTGTGGCCTCGGCCAGACGCACCGCTTCCTCAGCCGTCAGTCCCTTTTCCTCGATCCGCGCGACTGCTTTCTTGGCCAGCACCAGTTTTCGCCATTCCTCGGCAGGGACCTTGTGGCCGGTGGATTTTTCCATGAGTTCGGCGACCTGAGCAAGCAGGCTCTGGTTCTCCTGCCTGAGTTGCAAGACTTCTGCCTCGCTCCGGGATGCCTTCTGCAGGGCAATTTGCAATTCCGCCTGCTTTTTGGTGACGATGGCGCCGGCGACCAGGAGAAGACAGAAGACCAGCAGGAGCATCGTTTCGGCCATGGTGAGGCCCAGGATCAGGCCCCGCGCGTGGCCCTTTCGCTCGTAACTGACCGAGGCACCATCTGGCTCGTTCAGCGCCACCATCTCGGCCTCGGCTGGGTTTTCTCTCCGCTCGGCTGCGGGGGCTGCGGCACGTGCTTCTCGGCGTCAGTGCCGTTGGCCGTGGCTGCAAGACCTGGTGGGTCAACCTCCCCATCCTCCTCGTGAAGAGGGATGAAAATCGATGGCTGGATCGTGGGTTCTGTGGCTGGTGGTGGGGCTGCAGCAGGGGTTTGGTCTCGGGCGGGCACACGATCGCGCTCAAGAAAGCGAGACAACAGGTTTGTCGTGCTGGCATTCTGTTCGGCCTGCTTCTCAAGTTTTTCCAGGAGGACTTTCTGAAGCGCCGCTATTCTTAGCACGGTATCCGAGAGCTTGTCGGTCCGCTCGCCTTGTTCCTTGGAAAGCGCCTCGGCACGTTCGGTGAACCTTCCAACAGAAGCGGCAAGCACCTTCAAGACCATGACGACATCGGTCTTGAGGACCTCATCTGGGATAACCACTTTGCCGAGCTTCTCCGCCACGATGTCGGCCTGGACCTCGAACTTCGAGACCGTGGCGGCCATCGAACCATTCGCTCTATCCAGGGTCGCAGCAACCGTTTCGACCTTTTCGGCAACGCCTGAAAACCGGCTTTCGATACGGCCGAATGTCTCATCGAGCGTTTTGGCGATCTTTTCCGAAGTGTCCTGGACGGGCTTTATCGCCTTGGCGGCCATCCCCTCGAAGGCCTGTCGGACTTGATCGCCGTTCTTTTCCGCCTGTCGGGCTATTTCGGTGAAGCCTTCTTCCAGCATCTGGTTGCAGACCCTGCGGAAGTCGGCGAACTCACGGGCTACACTTTCCATCTCCGTGCGCACCCGGCGTGTCATGTCCGCGAGCTCATGACGGGTTGCCCGCTCCACGTCAGCCGGGTCGCGGCGGACCTGATTGTAGAAGATGCGAAGTGCGATGCCGGTAATCGTCGACGTCACCGCGATGCCGAAATTCCTGACGATTTCGTCGGTCGATGCATCTGTGCCGAATTGGTAAAGCGAGGCTCCCAAACTGGAGAGCGTGAACAGGAAGCCCATGTAGTACAGATTGTCGCCTGTCTGCTCATCATGAAGACGCAACTTCCCGACGTACCAGGAAAATGCGAAATAGCCGATCATGAGACCTATCGGCACTGTCGACGAGATCAGGGGGCCTAGGCCGGCTGACTTGGTGACGGCAATGAAGACGCAGCCGCAGACCGTCAGCCCGATATAGAAAGCCTGGGGAAAAAACCACGTATCGATTAAGGGACGTCCGCGGGCGGCCATGGCTTACATCCCCTCAAGCTTTGTAAAGTCGCTGAGATTGCCCCCGTTATCCGAAAACCACTGTGTCCAGAAATTGGCATGACCGACGGATGAGAACTTCCTCTCCGGCCGGTTGAAATAAAGAATGGTCACGTCGGCGCCGAGAAGATCGGTCCTGAAACGGGAATTCGCGGGGCTTTTCTTGAAGACGTTGTAGTCGGCGCCGGATTTGTATTGGGAATAGGCGGGGGTGTTCTCCATCATGTCGGAAACCAGGATCAGCCGTTTTGGAACGCTGTCGAACGTGCCGTTGTCGAACAGGCTGAGTTTCAGTTTCTGAATGCCAGCCATGATTGGCGACTGATCGGCTTGACTGTCCGATGGCAACTGCTCCGTCAGGTCCTTGAGCGGCTTGTCGAAGGCTTGTTCCCAGATCTTTTGGTGCTTTCCCGGATTGCTGGTCCAGACGTCCACTGTTGACCCGTCTCCCGGATTGCAGCGGGCGAACAGCTCGTTGAGACTGCCAGGCACTGATGTCAGGGTTCCGACCCAGAGATAACCGCCCTGCTTGATCGAACCGGCAATCTGCCTGAACTTGTTGGCAAGATCTTCCATGGTGGCTTGCGGGACGGGATCGGAGGCGTCGAAGAGAACGGCAGTGACGCTGTTTGGTCCGCCCTTTACGGGGCAGCCCGTCCCTGCGTCTGTTTCGACAACGTCCCGGGCCTTGACGTTGAGCCAGATATAGCCGGAAAGCATTGCCAGGGACGCCAGTCCAAGCAGGATCGCTCCTGCAACCGCGCCAGCACCCTTTCCGCGCGAGCTCCCCGCCCTGCGACGGCTCCTAGGCCTGGCCATCGAGCGTCTCCGGATACAGCTTGTCGAGGTCGCGATACTTCTCGATGCCGGCCTCGCACTCCTTGCCGACCTGTCGCATCTGCTCGTTTAGCGCCTGCTGGGCCGCCGCGATCGATGAGGCAAAATCGCTATCCTTGATCTCACCATCGTTTTGGATGACGGGCTTGGTCTTTTGGAGTTTGAAAGGCTGGGAGAAGTGTTTTGGGGCGGCGGTCTTTCGCGCGCGGATGTTTGCTTCGCGGTATTTTGAAAGGAGCTGGTTGCCGCTCCGCTCCAACTGCTCCTGGTGTTCATTGAACAGGGCCAGGAGCCGCGCACGGCTGGACAGGATTGCCGCGTGTTCCCGCCTGCGGCTGCCAAGCCCTTTCAAGATGTCCTCGACCTTGGCGTTGTGGTCATCGCGCAATTCGATGAGGCGGTCTATGAGATCGGCCTTGGTGTCAGTGTAATCCAGTCGCCGCTCCCGACGCCTCTTTTCCACGCCGGCATAGCCTGGGTATGGATCGAGAACAAACCAGCCGTCGATGAAGGCGATGATCGAAAAGAGCAGACCCACCAGGAAGAGCATCCACGATCTCACCTCCTCAAGCCCAAGCGGATTATGGAGCATTCTCTGGACGGCAACGTTGCCCGCGCCGTCGGCGAGCGTTCCGCTGACTTCGCGATAGTGCGCGAGCAGCAGGTTTATCCCCAGTGCAATACAGACATAGAGCAGGATTGAAGCAGCTCCGACGAGTTTCACTGCCACCGACCGGTGAGTGACCAGGCGCACGCAGAAAATGGCAAAAATCAAAGCCGACACAATGTTGACGAAGGAGAACGCGAAGGCTTCCGTGGCTCCGCCTAAAAAGCCCTGGTCGTTGCCTTTCGCCAGAAAGGACCCGTTGAGGTACGTCTCGACCAGGAAGAGGAAGACAAGCAGCGCAATCCTGAAAAGATGGGCCGTTCCGTGCTGCAATCTGGCAACACGTTCCAAGCGGTGGTTCTTGCGGAAGGTGGCGAGTTCTCTTGTGGCCTCGTGAAGGTCGGTTCGCCTGGCGTGAAGTGTATCCAGGCCGATCGCTATTTCTCCCTTGAAGCTGGACAGGCTCGAAGTATGCGCTTGCTGAAGGAGGCCAAACTGCTCCTCAAGGCCCAAATTCGCGACACGACCGGAGTGGAGGTGGAGCGTATCCTCGAGGATCTGGTGGGCCGTCTTCTTCTCGTCGTGTACCCTTTCGACGATAGAATGTTCGACCTCATCGATGGCTTTCGACGAGGACGGTGGCTGGTCTTGTTCGCCACGTGCTGTTCCCTGATCGACGAGGTTCAAGTCTCGGGCAATCTTGTCGACGTCGAGGCTTGGGAAAATGTCTGCTCCCACCCTATAGTCGTGGTTCGCTTCCATGATCCTGTTGCGCAGTTTCTCGAGCGCTTCAAATCTCGCGGCCAACGTCGTAAACCTCTATGATCAATCTTCCGGAACGCGCCACTGCGGCATGCTGCGCGTTTCAGCGCGCGGCAGTCCTGCTATCGGCGTCTGTCATATCCGGCTGCCCAACCTGGCAGAAAGCCATTCCCTTTGTGCTCGATAGTACATCGGCGGGCTGCATGCAAACTCAAAGGAGTGACCCCACCTGGCCCATCTATTCTGAGTCATGGGTTCGACTGGCTACAGTATTTTTCGGATTCTCGTACTTGGGCGAGGGCACCGCTACTGGTCGACCCGCTGTGGCTCTTGCTGCGCAGTATTGACGGGAGCGAGCCGCCCTCGCTCAGCAGAACTTTCTTGTCCATAGCAATTGCCAAACCTAGACCTGCACGAAATTTGCGGGCATTCTCCCAGCGGGAGAAGGGCTTGGACAAATCTCGGCACAACGGTCGCTCAGACCAGCGGCGGAAGCGCAATGGCGCGGGGCGACCACGCGTTCGGCGTTGGAGAAGCATCCCGTTGCGGCTGGCCCTCCTGACAGTGGTTGCCGCTGCCGCCTTGGCCACGCAATCGGCAATGCGACACAGCGATCGAATTCCAGATATTGGAGTTTCGAACTGGCTTGGCGCGAAACAAGAGCCAATCAACGGCGTTGCATCCGTCGTCGATGGCGATACGATCGAGATTCATGGCCAGCGGATCCGCTTCAATGGCATCGATGCCCCAGAGAGCAATCAGTCGTGCGGTGACGCCAAGGGCTTCGACTATCCGTGCGGGCGCCGCTCGGCCGAGGCTCTGGAGACCTTCCTGCTGGCCTCGAGTCCGGTCAAATGCACGTTCGTGACTTGGGATCGATATCGTCGCTTTGTCGGGGATTGCCAGCGCGCCGATGGTATCAACGTCGCCGCGTGGATGGTCGAGCATGGCCAGGCTTTGGATTGGCCGCGCTACAGCCGCGGTGCATATTCAGCACAGCAGGCGAAGGCGGCGACTGCGAAGATTGGCATCTGGGTAGGAGCCTTCCAGGCGCCTTGGGAGTGGCGCGCACAACATAGCGAAAGCACTCCTTCGTCGAAGCCCTTGGGAATCATCAAGCGCCCACTGGTCGCACAAAGTGGCTATTCATGCGAACCACGACGGTACTGCTCCCAAATCGGGTCGTGCGATGAGGCACGCTGGTATCTCGAGAACTGTTCATGGGGCGGCAAACTCGACCGCGACAAAGACGGGATTCCTTGCGAAGGGCTCTGCTAGCAATACCGGTCTGTGGAAGCCATCCTGGGCGGGATCTCAGAATGGGCGGATTGTAAATTCCGCGGCAGGCCTGGGAAGCTTTTTTCAAAGCCAACATCAAGTTTTCGAGGAACACCATCAACTGATACAGGCTACATCATCATCGCTTTAGACGCGCTGTAGGTAATCGCTATCAGATCTTTGTCAGCCACGCTGTGGTTGCAGCTTGGTCCGACTTGGTACCACAGCATTCCGCTCTGCGGACGACGCGGTCTGACAGGGAACCGGCACTTCGAGCACTCGCTATGAACGAGAGATACAGGCCGCGCATCACCGACTTTTCTCCCTCGTCGACAGCCTTTGGTCGGACATTGATGCGGCGTTGCGAGGACCTATGGATCGACCACATCGGCCGTTTCCAGGTAGCGGCAGAAGCCGTTGGCGAGCTGCATCTGGCGCGGCGTTCGGCATTCCGGCTCGAACACATCCGGATTGGCCACGAGAATGCACAGCGCCTTGGCGCGGGAGGTGGCCACGTTGAGGCGGTTCGCGCTGTAGAGGAACTCCATCCCACGCGGGGCGTCGCCATGACTGGAGGTCGTGATGGAATAGATCACGATGGGCGCCTCCTGTCCCTGGAACTTGTCAACCGTCCCCACCCTCGCGCCGGGGAGGCGCGCCTGGATTTCAAGGACCTGCGCGTTGTAGGGCGCGATAACCAGGATGTCTTCCAGGGTGAGCGACGCCTCGTTGCCCTCGCGGTCGCGCCAACCTGCACCTGAGGCAAGGATCCCCAGCACAATATTGCGGATACGGTCGGCCTCCTCCGGGCTGGAATTCTGGTTGCCGCTGTGCTGCACCGCGACATAGCGCAGGCCGCTCCCGCCAAGCGGGCCGTCCATCAGGATGGACTGGTTCTCGAGACCGGGACGGGGAAGGAGTCTGCTTTCGTAGAACAGCTCGGATGTGAAACGGCAGATGTCGGGGTGGAGGCGCCAGGTCTGATCGAGGAACAGACCTTGATCCTCGGCGATGGTCTGCCGTCCGCCGAGAAGGTGGTCGAGGGCCGAGACCTCCGTGCCCTCGGGATGCGAGCCCTGCATCGGCTGCTCGAGCTGCTGCGGATCGCCAAGCAGGACAAGGCTGGCTGCGGCCGGCGATATGGCAAGCACGTTGGCGAGCGACATCTGCGCGGCCTCATCCACGAACAGCACGTCGACGAGACCGGTCGCATCGGGCCGCGCCCAGAGGAATCCCGTGCCGCCGAGGACGTGGTGGCCGCTGGCGAAGGCGCCGAGGGCTTCGGGGTTCTTCGTCGTGAAAGTGAGGTGCGGGACATTGTCTTCTGCGTCCGAGACCTTGTGCTGGCACTGCAGGTCGAAGTCTTCCTTCTCCGCTTCTTCGACAGCCTTTGCGAGCAGGTTTCGAATGACCTTGTGGCTGTTGGCGGTTACCCCGACGCGCAGACCGGCCCTGACCAGCGCCAGGATTGCGTGGGCGCCGGTATGGGTTTTTCCCGTCCCCGGCGGTCCCTGGATGGCGAGCACGCCCTGCAAGGCCGGGACGAGGCGACAGGCCGCATCGACCGCGCTTTCGCACGGCTGGCGCAGCGTCGAGCCGCCGGCACCGGGCGGAAGCTGCAGCAACAGATCGCGCGCCGCCTTATAACCGCCAGGACCGGCAATGCCATGATCGGCGACGTACTCACCGATCTGCACCAGGGACTCGGCCAGAACACTCGTATCGATGTAGGTATGGGCAAAGACAGCTTCTGGGTGAAAACCGGCGGTGTCGCCCCGCTTCTTGATGTCGATGAACCGATGTTCCAGCTCGACGGCCTCGACCTTGCCGAACCGCTCGCCGCCGACGCTGCGCAAATCCTCCCCGCCGCGAAACTCAGCGTCCTGCGGGGGAAATCGATAGCGGTGGATAGGGGCCTTGGCGGTTCCGCCCACGGTATCCACGAACTCGAGGCCGGCAATGCCTGCCCGCTCGTCCTCCAGCTCGTCCGCGGACAGTGCCGCCAGCCGGAAATATTCCCACCAGATCGCCTTCTCTTCCCGGCGATGCCAGTCGAGCACGTTCGTCAGCACGTAGAGCGCCTGCTGCTCGGCGCTGCGTTCCGCGGAGTCCATCGGAATGCCATCGGTCAACTTGGCCACTATTGCATCGATCCGCGCCTGCCAGGCACTAATATCCGCCGGAGCTTTCTCTCCAGGCGGAGCTGGCCGCGGAATCTCCACGCCTGAGGCGACCGCGTCAGTCCGCAGGCGCTCGAGCCAGTCCCGAAGCCGCTCCGTCGAGACACAGTCATCTTGGTTGTAGCCCGTAACGACGGCCCGATCTTCCGCATTGATGCCGCCTGCATCCCCGAGCTCCAGGCGGGCCTGGACCTTGCTCAAGGCATAGTTGGCATCGGGCAGCGACACCGCGCGTACGAATTCGTAGAGCGGCTCCAGCTTCTTGATGGAATAGCTCTCGACGCTGGCGCGGATGGCGTGGCGGACCACCGCGTAGAGATCGACCAGGACCTGCCCGCGCAGCAGCGTGTCGATCTCTTCCTCGCGCGTCGCGTAGCGCCCCATCAGGCGTTTGAGCGCGCCCACCTCATAGGCCGCGTAGTGATAAATGTGCATGCCGGGATGGTGCGTTCGCCGCTCGATCACGAAATCGACGAAGCGTTCAAAGGCGGACTTTTCATCGGACGGCGTGAGGCACCAGTCGGCGACGTAAGTGAGGGCGCCCTCCGTGTCCTTGAAGGCGTAGCCGAAAAGATATTCGAGGCCGCCATCGCCCACGAAGGGGTCGCCTTCAAGATCGAAGAAGATATCAGCGTCGTCCGGCTCCGGCAGGCGGCACAGACCAAAGCCCGGCTCTATCGGCAGCGCTTCATGAAGCAATTGCCCGGCCGCGCGCCCCGCGACCTGGATCCGGGCCTGCTCCCGAATCCGATTGTAGGACGAAGCGGCGCCGCGCTCCGGCTTCCACGGCAGCGGCAGGGGGAGCTCGGCCAGCGCGGTCATGGTGGCGACGTCGTGGCCGGCGAGCTCACCGCGTTGAACGGCCGTGATCCCGGCCACGAGGGAGAGGTGATCGTCGTGGTGGCGCCGGTCGTCGCATTGGCCGCGCCAGCGGCAGATATCGCAATGAGCGACCGGCTCCGGATAGGTGCCGCCGTTTCCGTTCAAGGACGCGGCGAAACGTTCCCGGACATTGCGGTAATAGGCGGCATAGTCGCTGACCCGAAAGACCTCCGGCTCGAAGCCGGTGAGGGGCGCGACAACGTAGGCATATTCTGGCATGAGGCCCTGCATCTGTCCGACGAGGTCGCAATAGAGGCAGAGCTGCAGCACCGTCCCACCCTTGGTTTCGCGAGCGAGCTTGGTGTCGATGACTTCATAGGACCAGGCGCCGAGATCACTTGGCATCTCGACGCGCCGGAGGATGTCGGCCCGGCCCGTGAAGGGTAGTGCCTGTAGCGCCGCCTGCACGATGATCTGCGCGCCGGCGCGCATCGCCGCGATCGTGGCGGCCACTGAGCTGTCATCAATGCCCTTGCCCTCGATGACTGTGACCATAAAGCCGGACGCACGCTGGTGATCGACATAGGCCGCCTCGTGCGCGGCCCCGCGCTGCTGCAGGATCTCGAGCAGCGGGTCCCAGATCTTCGGCTTCTCAAGCGCGCCATCCGCCACCTGAAGGTCAAGCGCCGTCAGGTGGCCGCAGTTCAAGTGGCCTACCAGGTCGGAGGCGCTCAACTGTAATTCGGACCCGATTCTCAGCATAAGCAAAGTATACGCAGATTGGCGACAGCTCGGCAATTCAACAGATATCGCCACCTACATTGCCCGGATTTGCGGTATTGTTTGCCGTCGTTCGCCGCACCGGGCCGTTGAACAACTTCGGACGCCACTCTCCTCGATCTTTCCACGCCAGGGCCTCGCGGAAGTCTTTTCCGGCCGTTGTTTCCCGTTGCGATTAGCGAACAGCACGGAATCGGTCCAGCCGATGGCACAGGTCGGCGGATTCTTGCGCTGCATCTTCCCCGTCTCGGTGAGCCAGGAGCTCGACATCGGTTGCGACCATGACAATTGCCTCGAGAAATGTATGCATATGATGTGGTGTGCGGTGAACTTGCCCTGTTCAGCCGCAAGCCAAAGGCCGCACCATCGGCGCGGGCCAAGCGTGCCGTGAAATTCTTCTATCGGGCCGCGATCGAACATCGATATGTTCGTGGGCGGAGACTGCTCGATGGCATTTCGATTCGTACACACGGCCGATATTCATCTCGACTCGCCACTGCGTTCGCTGGCGATGCGAAACCCCAACCTTGCCGAACTTGTCGGAGACGCCAGCCGGCAGGCATTCGTGTCGATCGTGGATCTCTGCCTTGCGGAACGTGTTGATGCCCTGGTCATTGCCGGCGATCTCTACGATGGCGACCAGACATCGATGAAAACGGCGAGGTTCCTGGCATCGCAAATGACACGCCTGCATCAGGCCGGCATCCGGGTTTTCAAGATCCGCGGCAATCATGACGCCCTGTCGCGGATATCGAAACAGCTCGTGTTCCCTGACACGGTCACGATCTTCGGTGGCCGTCCCCAGTCAGTGCTGCAGACAGCCGGCGGGCTCGACGTCATGTTCCATGGCTTGAGCTTTGCGAGCCCTAAGGCGCCGGACAGTCTGCTTCCCAAGTATTCAGCCCCGCGTGAGGGCGCGGTCAATGTCGGCATCATGCATACGAGCCTGGCCGGATCGCCCGGCCACGACGTCTACGCTCCCTGCAGCGTCGTTGATCTGCACAGCCATGGCTTCGACTACTGGGCGCTAGGGCACATCCATGTCCGCCAAGTCCACCCTGGAGCGAGCACGGTGGTGATGCCGGGAATCCCGCAGGGCAGGGACATCAACGAGGCCGGCGAGAAATCCGTCACCCTGGTCACGATACGCGACGACCGCACCATCGAGATCGAGGAAAGGCTAACCAGTATCGCGCAATTCGAGCGGTTGAGCGTCGACGTGACCGAAACGGTGGAATGGTCCGAAGTCGTCGGGCGAGTCCGCTCCGCGCTTGAAGATGCGCGCGCCTCTGTCAGATCCCGTCATGTTGTGGTCCGTCTCGGCCTGAGCGGGGCCTCACCTTTATCCTGGGCGCTGATCCGTGACCGCGACGTGCTGCTCGCAGAAGCCGAGCAGGTCGCGGAACACACGGGGGACACCTGGGTGGAGAAGCTCGAGCTTAACGTCTCTCCATCCGCAGGCGAAACATCCGAGGGCGTCGCTGATCCGATTTTCGAACTCGCTCAATCCATGCGCGCCGATGCCGGCTCGGAAGCCTTCCGTGCCGAGGCGAGGGCGTTGGTCCAGAAGATGATCGCGGACCTTCCGCCTGACGGGCGCGATTTCGCCGGTAAGGACGAGGCTGAGCTGGAATTGTTCCTCGACAGGGTGCTTGCCAACGGCGCCGACCTGGTCACCGCCCGCCTCAAGGCCGGTGGACTCCAATGAGGCTCCGGCGATTTGATCTCATCCGTTATGGCAAGTTCACCGACAGGATGATCGACTTCGGACCAAAACCGAAATCCGGTCCCGACCTGCATATCGTCTTCGGCCTGAACGAAGCCGGCAAGTCGACCGCGCTTTCCGGGTATCTCGACCTGCTGTTCGGCATCGAGGAACGCAGCCGCTACAATTTCCTGCACGAGTACAGCGCGATGCGCATCGGCGGTGTGCTCGAACTTGGCGGCGCGGAGCACTCGTTCACACGCACGAAACAGCGCACCAACTCATTGCTGAACGAGACTGGCCAACCGGTGAGCGAAATGGCGATATCAGCGCATCTTGCCGGGCTGTCTCGCGACGCATACGAGACCATGTTCTCGTTGGACGACGAAACGCTGGAAGCAGGTGGAAAATCAATCCTGGAATCGCGCGGCGACCTGGGCAAGCTGCTGTTCACGGCCAGCGCCGGCCTCGGGCACGCAAGCGATACATTGAGCGTGCTCGAGGCCGAAGCGGACAGGCTCTATCGCAAACAGGCACACGGAACCGAACTTGCGCTGCTCAAGAAGCGGCTTGCGGAACTGAAGTCCGGGAAGGAGGCGATCGACACTTTGGCGTCGACGTTCGAGACCCTCGAGACAGAGCGCCTGGATGCGACAGAAAAATACAACCGCAGCATCGCCGAACGGTCGGTGCTGTCGACTCGGCTCGACACCATCGCGAAGTATCTTCGTGCGATCCCGATCCTTGCCGACATCCGACGTAAGGAAGCCCAACTAGCCGAGTTGCCTGAGATCGCTTCTCCTTCACGGACCTGGACGGGCAGCGTCGCCGACATGATAGAGACCGACGCCAGTCTAAGAACGCGGCTATCCGCGAGTGTGGATGAGATCGAGCGGGTGACGACGAAAATCGCCTCGGTCGACGTCGACGCGGAGATCCTCGTGATCTCCGAACGGGTTCGCGGCCTGGCAGACCGCAAGGTGCGCCACGTATCGGCCGGCCTGGACCTGCCAAGTCGCAGGACGGAGTTGCAAATCCTCGACAATGCCGTGGCGACCTACCTTGCCGCCTTGGAGCGATCCTCGGAGCCAGACCCTGCCAAACTGCTTTTGCCTGCTGCAACCATTGGCGCTGTCCGCACCATGGTCGAGCAGCGATCCGGGATCGTTACAAGCGTGCGCGTTGCGCGCGAGGAGGCCGTGGCAGCTGCTGATGCGCTTCAGGAGGCACGCGAGCGGGTCGGCGAAGAACGAGCCGTCCCCGAGCCTGCCAGGGCGAGGCTGGTTTCGGCTTTATCGACGGCAAGGGCCAGCGGGTACATGAGGGAGACCAAGGCGGCATGCGAGGCCGCAGATGCAGGTGCAATTCGATGTGAGGCTGCGATCGCGCACTTGCATCCCTGGTCGGGAGATGCTCGCGCGTTGTCCAGGGTCGCCGTTCCGAATGCTGGACAGCTTGGCGCATGGAAGGCGCTTGCAGCAGAGCTCGGGAAGACTAGGGGCGTTCTTTCCGAACGCCTTGCCGAGCACCAGGGCAATCACGACTTGCTTTCGGCGCGCCTGGATGCGCTTCGAATTTCGATCGATGTCACCGACGATGATGCCGCGCATGCCATTCGGCGCGACCGGGACAACGCTTGGGCAAGGCATCGCGATGACCTCACTGGGGAAACGGCGGATGATTTCGCGGCGGCACTAGCCCGAGACGACAGCGTCGGAGCAGGTCGTTTGGCCAATGCCCGGGAACTGGTCGAGATTCGCAGCACGAACCGCAACCTCGCTGAAACTGCGGCCACCATCGCGCATGCGCGCGACCAACTTGCACGCAACGGCTCAGATCGGGAGGCTGTGCTCTTGGAAATTCGCGCAGCGGCAAGAGACCTGCTCGGACCATCCCAGGAAACATCTCCCGAACAGCTGATCGAGCTGATCGAGGATCGCATTGATGCCCGGGTCGATGCGCTCGCGGCCTGGGAGGAGATCGAGCTTTCCCGCAAGAAGGCCAAGCGGGCGGCTGATGAGGAAGGCCGAATGCGCCTGGAGCTGAGCGGCGCGCTGGCGAGCGTCGGCGTCGGTTCGGATCCTGGTGACAGCCTGGAGACGGTCATGGCCGTGGCAGAGCTGTTTCTTGACAGGCAATTCAAGGTGGACGCTGAGCGTACAGAGGCGCTCAAGACCGTTGGCACAAGGCAAGACGATCTGACCACCAGGCGCCGAGCCATCGAAGTCGCAGAGCAGCGTGAGGATGAATGGCTAGTCGGCGTTGCCGAAGCGCTCAAGGGGACCTGGCTCGAGAGCGGCATCTCGGCGCCCGGCGTCGGCGGCGTCCTCGATCAATTGGCTGAACTGTCCAAATGTCTTCAAGACCGCGGCGCCATGCAACTCCGTATCGAGAAGATGGAGGCCGACAGGAACAATTTCCTGGTCGAGGTTACTGTCGTTGCAGCCGAAGCGGGCGAGGCGGCCGACGACGAACCTGAACAGCTGGCGATTCGGCTTGCCGAGCGCCTGGAGCGCGCCGAGCGCACGCGCGAGGCCAAGGCAAGCCTCGTCAATGACCTTCAGCGCCGGGAGGATGGCCGTGATATCCTCGATGCCGAGATTTCGGCACATGCGCGCCGCAAGAGCGAGGTTCTGAGCGTCTTTGGCGTGGCCACGCTGGCGGACGTCGTGCAACGCGACGAACTCCTGCGCAACAGGGATCGCCTGCGCACAGCCGTCGCCGAACTTGAGGAGCAGGTGTCGTCCGAACTCGCGGTGGAAGGGTTCGAGCAGGCGCGTTCGATATTGGATGCTGTCGATCTCGACAGTCTCGCGATCGAGAAGGCTGAGGCCGAGCAACGGCTTCGCGCTTCTGACGAGGCGATACAGCACCAGCTCATTCGGCAGACGCGCGCGACCGACAAGCTGGACGCCATTGGCGGCGACAGCGCTGTTGCTCGCATAGATGCCGAACGGCGCACCGTTCTTCTGGAAATCGAGGAAAAGGCCGTCCGCTATATCGAGCTGAAATTGGGAATAATGTCCGCTGGAAATGCTCTGCATCTCTACCGCGAGCGTCACCGCTCCGGGATGATGGAGCGCGCATCAGACGCATTCGCCCTCATGACGCGCGGCCAGTACTCTGGCCTGACAACGCAACCTGTGAAGGGTGGGGAAGTGCTCATCGCGTTGCAGCGCGATGGGCAATCCAAGGTCGCCGACGCGCTGTCAAAAGGCGCCCGGTTTCAACTCTACCTGGCGCTCAGGCTCGCCGGGTACTACGAATTTGCGCAGTTTCGGCCCTCCGTGCCCTTCATGGCAGACGACATCATGGAAACCTTCGACCATGTCCGGTCCGAGGAGGTCTTCAGGTTGTTTGGCGAAATGGCTTCAGCCGGTCAGGTGATCTATCTTACGCATCACCAGCACCTATGTGAGATCGCCAAGGCTGTTGTGCCGAGCGTAGCGATTCACGAACTTGGATGACGGGTGATTGTGTCGTAACCGCTCTACGTCCATGAGGGCGTTTTGCGCCACCAATCATTTGATGACGACGTCGAGCTCGGCAGCTACTTGGATTGTTAGCAGCAAGTTAGCCAGAGCCATGCTGGTCCGAAATATGTGGACATTTTTCGGACACTCGACGTTGGCATTTGTCCGAAATAGGTATACATATTTCGGACATGAGAGAGACTCGGTCGGACCTGAAGGCTCTAATCCAAGATCGCATGGCGGCGAGTCCACCACGCACGGTCTGGACGCCCGCGGATTTTCTTGACCTCGGCAATCGCGATGCGGTGGACAAGGTGCTGCAGCGGATGGTCAAGGCCGCTGAGTTGCGGCGGATTGATCGCGGACTGTACGATCGACCGACATTCAACACCCTGACCCAGCAGAAAAGCCCACCAGACCCCCGGGGCGTCATTGACGCCGTGGCACGGCGCGATCAGATCCGGGTCCTCGTCGACGGCATGACCGCAGCAAATGACCTCGGCCTGACTGACGCGGTGCCGGCCCGCATCGTCGTTCATGCCGATGCGCGGTTGCGGCCGATTCGCCTAGGCAACCTCGACATCACCTTCCGGCCCACGTCGGCCAGCAAACTCTATTGGGCGGGGCGCCCGGCAATGCGCGTCGTCCAGGCGCTGCATTGGATGCGCGATATGCTGGGCCAGGATGACGGGAACCAGAAACTGTTGCGGCGTCTGCGCCGACTGCTGAACGATCCCGACCAAGGTGAGCGCCTCCGCGCCGACCTGGCCGAAGGCCTGCCAACCCTTCCCGCCTGGATGCAGGTTCTGTTGAAGCCTTTGCTGAAGGACGCGGCCGAGATATCCCAAGGCCAGATCCCGCCGAGCGGGACTACGCCTCTGAGAATGCCGAGCCAATGAATTCTGCTTATGACCAAGTCCTGAGCGCCGACGCCGCGACAAGGGCGGGCCTATTTACGACAACAGCTCAGCGTCTTAGCTCCACGCCGCAGAATATCGAAAAGGACTTCTGGGTCTGCTGGGCCTTGGACGCGCTGTTCAACGGCATGCCCAACGACAGTCCACGGCTGCTATTCAAAGGCGGCACCTCCCTTTCCAAGGGGTTCGGCCTGATCAGCCGGTTTTCGGAAGAC
Organism: Mesorhizobium sp. M0244; assembly: GCF_040321795.1. NCBI lineage: Bacteria > Pseudomonadati > Pseudomonadota > Alphaproteobacteria > Hyphomicrobiales > Phyllobacteriaceae > Mesorhizobium > Mesorhizobium sp. M0244. The sequence continues at coordinate 15,368 of NZ_JAMYSE010000124.1, forward strand.
ATCGATGTCACTGTGTTCCGCGATGATCTGGGGGAGGGGACGTCGATCGCCGAACTTCAGAACCTCAGTCGAACCAAGCGCGAGGCGAAGCTGGATGCCATCAAGGACGCCTGTACGGCCTATATCCAAGGACCGATGGCGGAGGCCCTGACTGTATTGGTAGCCGCAACCGCAGAGCGCACGGGACTGCCGCAAAAAGACTTTCAGGTACGAACTGACGACGATGACAGGCAGACCCTTCTGCTTTGGTATCCGACCGCGACGCCTGTTGAGGCGTATGTCCGTCCGGCGGTAAAGATTGAGTCAGGCGCGAAGTCAGCGCTCGATCCGAACACGCCGCAGATCATCCGACCCTATGTCGATGAGGACGCGCCAGGTCTCGATCTAAGTGTGGCAGACGTCACTACGGTCGATCCGGAGCGGACCTTTTGGGACAAGGTCGTGATCCTTCACGGCTTGCGGCGCTGGTTTGAGCGTCGCGGTGAACTGCGTGGTGGCGGACAACGGATCTCGCGCCACTGCTACGACATCCATCAGCTCATGGAGTCCGAAATCGGCCGCCGGGCGATCGCGAACAAGGATATTGGCGCCGACTGCGTGGCTCATGCTCGTATGTTTTTCAATCGGAAGGACTACGACCTTGCGACTGCGCAGCCGCCGACGTTCGCTCTGCTGCCACATGACGGAATGATTGACGCTTTGCGGCGAGACTATGTTGCCATGAGCGCCATGATCGTAAGCGCCTCGCCGATCACCTATGGGTTTGGGCTTGATGTTTTCCGGAATCGCCAGGGCATGAGTTCCTCGATCTGGCTCTGTGGATGGCCGT
>NZ_JAMYSE010000125.1:0-15981 GCF_040321795.1 Mesorhizobium sp. M0244
TCCACGACGCCACCGGCCATACCACGGTCTTTGTCACCCATGACCAGGAAGAGGCGCTGGAGCTTGCCGACCGTGTCGTGGTGATGAGCCAGGGGCGCATCGAACAGGTCGGCACCGCCGACGAGATCTACGACACGCCGAACTCTCCCTTCGTCTACGGCTTCATCGGCGAATCGAGCTCGATCCCGGTCAAGGTCGAGGACGGCCAGGTCTGGATCGCCGACCGCCCGATCGGGCTCTCCGCGCCGCATGCACCGCAAGGCGAAGCGACACTGTACTTCCGCCCGCACGACGTCGATCTGGTGGAAGAATGCAACGGCTGCATCGCTGGCACGGTCGCCGCCAGCCGCCGCGTCGCCGGCACCAGGCGGGTCGAGCTCGAAATCGGCGGCGAACGTCAGCGGGTCGAGATCGAATTGCCCGTCGACCATCCGGCGGCGCAGAAAAGTCGCGTGGCGTTCAGGCCGCGGCGCTGGAAACTTTTTCCGGCTGCTTGATCCTCTATCAGACGCTACACCAGCCAGTTCTCGACCTTCAGGCCTTTGATCCGGTTGAACTCGCCGGTATTGGCGGTCACCAGGGTAGTTCCCAGTGCACAGGCGTGCGCAGCGATAAAAAGGTCGTTTTGGCCGATGGTCTGGCCCCGGCCTTCCAGCTCTGCACGAATCGCGCCGTACTCGGTATCCATCGGCATATCGAGCGGCAAGACAGGAATCTCGGCCAGCAATTCCTCGACCTTCTTCAGCAACTTGGCCGATCCTTTCCTGACGCAGCCATATCGCAGTTCCGAGGCCACCACGATGCTGGTACACACGGCGGCGTCTCCCACGCGCTGCACGGCGCTGGCGGCTTTTCCGGCCGGGTTTCGGATCATGTCGCTGATAATGTTCGTATCCAGCATGAACCGCATCAAAAAAATTCCTCGGATTTGACAGGCATATCGTCGACCTCGGGAAAGTCCTCCTCGGGACCGGGCGGCGCCTCTTTCGCCCATTGCGCGAGCAGCGCCGTGAGGCCAGGTTTGCGAACCGGCTCGATGATCAGGCGGTCGCCTTCACGGCTGATCAAGACCCTTTCGCCGGGAAGTTCGAACTCGACAGGAATGCGCACCGCCTGGCTGCGATTGTTACGAAACAGCTTCGCCTCTTTCGGCGGGGTTGTTGAATGGCGGTGTTGGGGCATGGCGATGGCTCCTTGTATATACCATTTGTATATGCCAGGCAGCGCCGCGATGCAATCGTCTTGCCACCGTTGGCCGGCCGGGAGCCATCGTGCACGCGGACGGCACCGGCACCCCTTCCAAGCTGCCCGGAAGGCCCTTCTTGAAAGAAAAACTAGAAATCGCCCACAACGGGACTACTTTTTCTCGCGATAACGTCGAGGGGCCGCTCTGCGTGCCTCGTCGCGCACGATGCCTTGCCGCTATGGTCCGGCAATTACCGCATGGGAGCCCTGTTTTTATGAAACGATTTTTGCTCGGCGTCGCCACGTTGACCGGCCTGTTCCTCGCATCCTCCCAAGCCTGGTCGGCCGACAGATTGCTGAACGCCTCTTACGATGTCGGCCGCGAACTGTTTGCGCAGGTCAACAAGGCGTTCGTCGCCGGGCACCCCGGCGTGACCATCGATCAGTCGCATGCTGGAACCTCGGCGCAGGCGCGTGCCATCGCCGAAGGCCTCGGCGCCGACGTCGTTACCTTCAACCAGATCATCGACATCGACTTCCTGGTCAAGAAGGGCCTCATCTCCGCCGACTGGCAGAAGGACTTTCCCGACAACGCCTCGCCTTTCTATTCGCTGCCGTCCTTCCTGGTGCGCGCCGGCAATCCGAAGCACATCAAGGATTGGAACGACCTCGTGCGCGACGACGTCCAGGTGATCTTCCCCAATCCGAAAACATCGGGCAATGCGCGTTACACCTATCTCGCGGCCACCGCTTACGCCAAGGAGGCCTTCAAGGGCGACGACACCAAGGTGAAGGAGTTCGTCACCAAGCTGTTCAATAACGTGCCGATCTTCGACACCGGCGGACGCGCTGCGACCACCACCTTCGTGCAGCGCGAGATCGGCGACGTGCTGATCACCTTCGAGTCGGAAACGCGCGGCATCCGCAAGGAGTATGGCGAGGACAAATTCGAGCAGGTGACGCCTTCGGTCAGCCTGCTGGCCGAATTTCCGGTGGCGATCGTCGACACGGTCGCCGACGAGCACGGCACACGCGATCTCGCCAAGACCTATCTCGACTTCCTCTATACCCCGGAGGGCCAGGACATCGCGGCCCGCAACGGCCTGCGGGCTCGCGACGCGGCGGTCGCCGCCAAATACAAGGCTGAGTTTCCCGATGTCCGCCTGCTGACGGTGGAGGACGTCTTCGGCGGCTGGGCCAAGGTCCAGGCCGAGCATTTTGCCGCGGGCGGGCTGCTCGACCAGACTTACGGTAGCCGCTGACGTCTGCAACCTCGCGAACTGATTGAAAGCCGGCTTTGCCGGCTTTCTTCGTTTGCCCGCCGAAATTGCAGTTTCCGCGCGTTCCGGACGCCTGCCTGCCAAAACGTTACGAAGAATCAACGCGTGTGCGCGCAATATGTCGTCAGGCGGCCTGTCTGGGTGAACGGCATCGCACGGCCAAACCGTCATTATTTGCACACAAACAGCCGCCAGATGCGGGTGGTTGGGGCTTAATGGGTTGACTCGGGCATGCTTACAAAAAAAGGCAAATACGGCCTCAAGGCCCTCGTGCATCTGTCCGGCCTGCCGGTCGGCCAGCTCGCATTCGTCAACGATATTGCGGTCGCCAACAACATCCCGAAGAAATTCCTGGATGCCATTCTGGGCGAGTTGCGCAATGCCGGCTTCGTCCAGAGCCGCAAGGGCAAGGACGGCGGTTACCGCCTTGCCCGGCCAGCCTCCGAGATCAAGATCGGCCATGTCGTGCGTGTGCTCGACGGGCCGCTGGCGCCGATCCCTTGCGCCAGCCGCACGCAATACCAGCGCTGCGAGGATTGCGACGAGGCGACCTGCCAGGTCCGCCACATGATGCTGGAGGTGCGTCAGGCGATCGCCGAGGTGCTCGACAACCGCAGCCTTGCCGCCATGCGCGACGCCGACAATGACGATTTCCCGGTCGAGCTGACGTCGCAAATCTAGCGCGCGAACAGGCTCAAGGCAGTCGCGACGACGTCGGCGACCGGACGCGTGCCATCCAAGGTCAAAGCCCCCTCGTCCGTCGCTGGCGGTTCGAGCGTCGCGAACTGGCTGTCGACCAGACTTGCCGGCATGAAATGGCCCTTGCGATTGCCGACGCGCCGCATCGCCGTTGCCGGGTCGATCTCCAGATAGACGAAAACAATATTTGGGCAGAAGCCACGCAGGCGATCGCGGTAGCTGCGCTTCAGCGCCGAGCAGGCGGCGACCACGCCCTGCCCGCTTGCAACCGACGCGGCGATGCGCTGGCCGATCGTATCGAGCCAGCCCTCGCGTAGCGCATCGGTAAGCGGCTCGCCACGTGCCATGCGCGCGACGTTTTCGGGCGGATGCAGCCTGTCGCCTTCGATAAAGAGGGCGCCCAATGCCGCCGCCAGCGCTTCGCCGACGACCGACTTGCCGCAGCCGGCGACGCCCATAACCACCATGGCGGGTGGTGCTCGACCAGTGCTCGCCGGCGGATAAGCCACGTCTTTCCCGGTCATCAGGTCAGCGGCTTGCCGGCGCGCGGCCATAGAGCAGCAGCATGGCGACGATGACGACGCCATAGATGATCTGCCGCCCCGCCTCCGGCATCTGCATGACGGAGAGAATGGATTGCAAAAGCGTGATCAGGATCACGCCGGCGACGGTGCCGAGATAGGAACCGCGCCCGCCGAGGATCGAGGTGCCGCCGAGCACCACGGCGGCGATCGACGGCAACAGATAGGCATCGCCCATCGATTGCGCCGCCTTGGAGGCATAGCCGGCCAAAAGCACGCCGCCGAAGGCGGAGAGCCCGCCCGAAACCGCAAAGGCGATCATCACCACGCGCCGGGTGTCGATACCGGAAAGATAGGCGGCACGCTCGCGGTTGCCGATGCCGTAGACGGTGCGGCCGAAGCCGGTGCGGGTCAGCACGAAGACCATCGCGGCACCGATCAGCGCCCAGATGATGACGGCATTGGGCACGCCCGGAATGGCAAAGCCTGTCGCCAGATAGCGCATCGCCCGGGTCGCGGAATCCTGCGGCGAGAAACCGCCCGTGTAGAGCACCATCAGCCCCTGCGCGACGGCGTTGGTGGCGAGCGTGATGATCATTGAGGGAATGCGCAGATAAGCGACGCCGATGCCGTTGACGATGCCGATCAATACCCCGCAGAAGATGCCGAACGGGATGGCCAGCGCCACGCCGACAGGGCCGTATGCGGCCGCGGCACAAGCCATCATGGCGCCGACGGCCACCGACCAGGGCACCGACAGGTCGATCTGGCCGAGCAGGATGACCAGCATCATGCCGGTGGCGATGACGCCGAGAAACGACGCCACCTTGAGCTGTTGCAGCAGATATTCAGGCGACAGGAAGCTGCGCGAATAGAGGCTGCCGAGGAACAGCAGCAGCACGATGCAGGCGAACGCCGTCAGAACCGCCGGGTCGGCGCGGCGGAGGAATTTCGGCATGCGGCCAGCGAGACCACCTACAGTCGTTTCGCTCACAGGAACCACTCCAGCCGGTTGCGGACCCGAAACAGGGCGAAGGCGCCGAGGCTGACCGCGATCAGCAGGATGACGCCCTGGAACAGTGGCTGCCAGAGCGGATCGAAATCGAATACGAACAGCAGGTCACCAATTGTGCGGAAGGCGAGCGCACCGAAGATCGCGCCGATGGCACTGCCCTTGCCGCCGAACAGCGACACGCCACCGAGCACGACCGCGGCGATCGAAAACAGCGTATAGGCGTTGCCGCTGGCATAGGCGGCATCGCCGGTATAGGTGAAGAACGTCAGGAACAGCCCGCCGATCGCGGCAAGCAGCCCGGCAAGCGCATAGGCGGCGAACTTTCCACGCCGGATCGGCACGCCGGACATGTATGCGGCCATCTCCGACGATCCCGCTGCATAAGCGGCGCGGCCGAGCACCGACCGGCTGAACGGCACCCAGACCACTAGCACAACGGCCAGCAGCACCACCAGGCTCGCCGGCACCACGCCGAACAGGCGCCCGGTCAGCGCGTCGGCGAGGCCCTCGTTGACCGAGCCGCCCGGAAACGGCCGAAGCAGCAGCGCGATGCCGAAATAGACCGCACCGGTGGCGATGGTGGCGACGATCGGCTGCAGGCGTCCATAGATGACGATGGCGCCGTTGATTGCCCCGCACAGCAAGCCGGTGCCCAGCACGGCGAGGACGCCGAAGGCGGTCTCGATGCCGGTGCCGATGACTAGCCATGAGGCCAGGCAATTGGTCAGCGTGAAGATCATGCCGACCGAGAGGTCGATGCCGGCGGTGATCACCACCAGGGTCTGCGCCATCGCGACGAAAGCGAGCAGCACACCCTTGTTCGAGGCCGTCTGGACGACATTGGCGGTGAAACCTGCCGGATGGTTCGAGGTGTAGATGACGAACATGACAACGAAGATGCCGAACGCCAGCAGCGTTCCGCGCTGTTCGGCGAGCCAATAGCGCCAATCCTTCACGCGTCCGCTCCTTGCTTTGGCATCTCTTCGTGAATGTTGAGCGCGCTGGCAATCAGCGCCCGCTCGGTGATTTCGGCGCCGACCAGTTCACGCTTGACCGCCCCGTCATAGAGCACCAGCACGCGGTCGCAGCAGCCGATCAGCTCGTCATAGTCGGTCGAATAAAACAGAATCGCTGCGCCTTGATCGGCAAGCTTGCGCATCAACTGGTAGAGCTCCTGCTTGGTGCCGACGTCGATACCGCGCGTCGGGTCGTTGAGCAGGATGATGCGCGGCTGCCGCATCAGCCATTTGGCGATGACGACCTTCTGCTGATTGCCGCCGGACAGCGCACCGACTGGAATGTCGAGTCCGGCCGTCTTGATCGCCAGAAGTCCGACCATGTCGTCGATCAGTCGCTGCTCGGCGGCGCGATCGATGACGCCGGCCCTGGACAGCCGGTCGAGGGCGGCGAAGGAGAGGTTTTCGCGCACCGTCATCGGCAGCATCAACCCTTCGGTCTTGCGGTCCTCCGGGATCAGCGCCATGCCGATCCGGTCATCGCGCGCGGCGGCCGGGCTGGCGATCGCCACCGGTCTGCCGTCGATCAGGATCTGGCCTGACAGGCCGCGCAGCACACCGAAGAAGGCGAGCAGCAATTCGCGCTGGCCCTGGCCGTCGAGGCCGCCAAGGCCGACCACCTCGCCCGCCCCGACCGACAGCGAGACATCGTGCAGCCGATCCGTCCACGACAGGCTGCGCGCCTCCAGAACCGGCGTGGCTGCAGCAGCCGCCCGCGCGGGCTTGGGCGGAAAGATGTGGCTGTATTCGCGCCCGATCATCAGTTCGACGACCTCATTGTCGCTTTTTGTGCCGGCGGCGTAGCTGGCGACATTGCGGCCATTGCGGAACACCGTGCACTGGTCGGCAAGTTCAGCGATCTCGTTCATGCGGTGCGAAATGTAGAGCAGCGCCAGCCCTTCCGAACGCAGCCGCTTCAACACCGCGAAAACCCTGGCGACGTCGGCCGCGGTCAGTGCCGAGGTCGCCTCGTCGAGGATCAGGATGCGCGGCTTGCGCGCCAGCGCCTTGGCGATCTCGACCATCTGCCTTCTTGAAAGAGGAAGATCCTTGACCAACGCGAGCGGATGGATATCGGAGGCGCCGGCGCGAGCAAGAGCTTCCTCCGCAATGCGGCGCTGTGCCTTGCGGTCGATCATGCCGAAGCGTTTGGGCGGATCGGAAATGACGATGTTGTCGGCAACGCTGAGTTCCGGGACGAGCGACAGTTCCTGGAAGATGCAGACGATGCCGGCCTGATTGGCGGCGGCCGGCGAAGCGAAGGTAACCTCGCTTCCGTCCAGCATCATGCTGCCCTCGTCGGGCGCGACGACCCCCGCCATAACCTTGATCAGCGTCGATTTGCCGGCGCCGTTCTCGCCGAGAATGGCGTGGATGCTGCCGGGAGTGACCGAAAGCTCGGCCTTTTCCAGCGCCCGCACGCCGCCGTAGCGCTTGGAAATGCCTTCCATACGGAAGAGCGAAACCGCACCGTCCATCGGCCCTCCCAAGGCGCTTGGCGATCAGGATGTCGAGCGCCGACGCCGCAGGATTTCCCGCGGCGTCGGGCTGTTGGAGTTTACTGGTTTTCTTTGCTCTGGCCCATGATTTCCTGCGCTGTGAAATTGATGCCGCAGGTCGGGAAGGAATTGCCGACGAAGAAATTGTCGGATTGATCGGGGAAGTAGTCCTGGCCTTCCTTGAAGTTCGGATCCTCGACGATAGCCAGCGGCAGCTTGATCGCTTGCGGCACGACCTGGCCCTCAAGTGCTGCAATCGCCGTCTTGATGGCAACCGCCACCTGAGCCGGTCCGGTACCGGCCGACGAGCATTTCAGGCCGTCAGCGGCGAACTTGGCGCAGAATTTGCGGAAGCCGTTCTCCGTCTCGCCGCCGAACGGCACGAACGGATGCTTGGCATCGATCATCGCCTGCACGATGCCGGTATCGCCGCCCTGCCCGGTAACGCCGTCGAAGGGGCCGTTGGTGGCAATAGCGTCGGCCGAGGCCTTTTGCGCAACGCCGTCATCCCACTTGCCGACGACTTCGGTGACGTCCCATTTCTTGCCGGACGCGTCGAGAACTTCATGGATGCCGGTGTGGCGGTCGGTGTCGACGGAGGTGCCAGCCACGCCGCGCACTTCCAGGACCTTGCCGCCGTTCGGCACGTGTTTGACCAGCCAGTTGCCCCACAATTCGCCAAGGCCTTTCTGGTCGACATTGACGTTGATGGCATCCTTGGTGTCGAGAATGTTGTCGAAGGCGACCAGCACGACGCCGGCTTCCTTGGCCCGCTTGATGACAGGGCCGAATGCGGTCGGGTTCTGGGCATTGACGACAATCGCGTCATAGCCGGAATCGATGAAATTGTTGATTGCCGAGATCTGGGCCGGCACGTCTTCGCCGGTCGAGACCACCTTGAATTCCTTGAGCTTGGCCGCGACCTCCGGCTGCGCTGCATAGGCCTTCGCCGTCTGCACCATCTGGATGCGCCAGGTGTTGGCGATGTAGCCGTTGGCCAAAGCGATGCGGTACGGGCCGTCTTTTTTGGGGAACTTGAAGAACTGCGTGTCGGCCGACCAGGGCGCGAAGCACTCAGGCTCGGCCGACGGCCCCTTGACGATTTCAGGATCGGCGATCGCCGACGAGCTCAGCATGACAAAAGCAGTGGCGGCAACGATACCGCCAACGAGTGACTTGATCATCGATATTCCTCCCAGTTGCAGTTTTGTTTGTTGTTACGTCGATGAATTTGCGCGTTCTCGGCCCGGCACCTCCCGCCATTTCCGTTGCGCGTTCAGGTGGCCGAATGCCGACCCGATTTCCTCCTTTATTGCCCGGCTAATCCCGCAAAAACTATCATATTATACATAATAAACAAGCATGAGCTGTCGATTATATATAATAAACAGCCTCCGATATTCGGAGCGAAGTACCGCCAGCTGACAATTGGTAGCGCTACCATGACGTTGTGTAAAGCGCCATTTACATTGCGTTGAAGCTCGCCTCAGCGCGCCGTGCTTTCACGTCGCTTGAGTTCGAAGCCGAGGTCGACGACCCGCTGCTCTGGCCTGTTGCCTTCGATAGCCGCTAACGCCATGGCGACCGCCCGCCGGCCGATCTCGTAACGGTAGGTCCGAACGCTGGTGACCGACGGAAAGGCCACCTCCATCATGTCGAGATCGTTGAAGCCGACGATGCCGACCGTCTTCGGCACGGCGATCGAAGCGCGATGGCATTCGAACAACACGCCAAGCGCGATATCGTCATTGTTGCAGAATACGCCGTCCAGGCTCGGCACCTTGGCCAGCGCGTCGCGGAACAATTCGCGCCCGAGCGTGACGCTGGACGGCACCGGCGTTGTCGTGATGAGACGCGCGTCGAACAGGCCGGCCGCGTCCATCGCCGCGCGATAGCCGGCCAGACGTCGCTGCGAGCGCGGGTCCATGCGCGCACCGATGAAGCCGATCCGGCGATAGCCCGCCTCGATCAGATGTTCCGCTGCCGCCTTGCCGCCCTCGAAATGCGAGAAACCAACCATCAAGTCGACCGGATCGGGCCCGGTCTCCATCACCTGCACCACCGGGCAGCCCGCCGTTTCCAGCAGTTTTCGCGACGCCGGCGTCTGGTCGATGCCGGCCACGATCAGCGCCGCAGGGCGTTGCGGCCCAAACACCTGCAACAGCCGCTCTTCCTCGAGGCCGGAATAGTGGGTATTGCCGAGCTGGATGCGGAAAGGGCCGTCCGACAGGCTGTCGTAGATGCCGCGCACCACTTCGGCAAAGACGTTGTTGGTAAGCGACGGCACCAGAACGCCAAACACTTCGGCGCGCGCCGAAGCCAGCGCCCGTGCATTTGGGTCGGGCACATAGCCGAGCTCATTCACGGCGGACTCGATCTGGCGGCGCAGATCTTCCGACACACGCCCGGGCTCACGCACGGCGCGCGATACGGTAATGGCGCCGACGCCGGCCTTGCGGGCGACGTCGGCGATGGTCGGGCGGCCGCCGCCGCGGCGTGAGCGCGGCTTGATCACCGCAATGGTCCCGACGCCGGGCAACCGCCCAGACGCGACCGTGAAACGATGTTCAGCGTCTTTGCCACTGCTGCCATGCCAACCTGGCCCGTTGCCACACCTTGTCTGGCGTCGCGCAGCCTTCGGCTATTGTCAAGCGACGGCGGAGAGACTGTATCCGTACCGCCGTGCTTCAGGCCATCACAGCAGCGCTGCGCCGCGCCTTCCACAGCAGCAGCACCATGGCCAAAATGTTCAGCAGGTTCCAGGCAATGCCGTTGAGGAATGCGGCGGCATAGGAACCGGTCAAATCGTAGATCCAACCCGACATCCAGCCGCCGATAGCCATGCCGAAGATGGTCGCCATCATGACGATGCCGACGCGCTGGCCGGCTTCTTTGGCAGGCATATATTCGCGCACGATGATCGCATAACAGGGCACGATGCCGCCCTGCGACAGGCCGAAAACCAGCGAGACGACATAGAGCGAGGCAAGCCCGTCGAAGGGGATGTAGAACAACAGCGACAGGCATTGCAGCACCGAGCCGATCAGCAGGGTTTTCACCCCGCCAATGCGATCGGCAAGGAAGCCGGAGCCAAGCCGGCTGACGACGCCTGCCGCCAGCATGATCGACAGCATATCGGCGCCATGCGCCACGCCGTAGCCGAGATCCATGCAGTAGGCGACGATATGCACCTGCGGCATCGACATCGCCACGCAGCAGCCGAGCCCGGCGACGATGAGCAGCGCCTGCAAGGCCGCCGGCGACAGCGAGATCGGCTGGACCACGCGGCTGCCCGGCGATCCGGGAGCCGCCTGGGGCGGTGCGCCGCGCCGGAGCAGCAGGATCAGCGGCACCATGGCCGCAAGGCAAACGACGCCGATCGCGGCATAGGTGAAGCGCCAGCCTTCGGTCTGCATGACATAGGGCATCGCCGTCGGCCAGATCGCTCCGGCGAGATAGTTGCCGGACGCGGCTGTCGTCACCGCGACGCCGCGGCGTCGGTTGAACCAGTGCGAGATGTCGGCAATCAGCGGCCCGAAGATCGCCGACGTGCCGACGCCGATCAACAGCCCTTGGACGAGGGTGAACTGCAGGATTGAACTGGTCAGCGACGCCAGCAGGAAACCGGCGCCAAGCGCAATCGCGGCAATCAGCGCCGGGATCCAATATCCCATGCGGTCGATGGCGCGGCCGACCAGCACATTGCCGGCGGCGAAGCCGACCATGGTCGCGGTGTATGGCATCGAGGCAGCGGCGCGATCGACGCCGAATTCTGCCTGCACGGCTGGCAGCACCACGACCACCGCCCACATGCCGACCCCGCCGATCGTTGCCAGCAGCATCGAGATGCCGAGACGCATCCAAGCATAAGCACTGTCGATGCCGGAACTTCCTGCCTGGCTTGAGACGATTGGGGTCAAGAGCGTTTCCTGTCCGCAGTTCTTAAATCGGCGGTTCTGACCACTATCGGCGCATTCGCATCGCCGAGCAGCGCCACGACAGGCAAATCCGTGGCTCCAGGGATTCAGGCCGGAGTGGAACAGGGGTGCGCCATAAGGCGTTTTCCCGGCAACGAACTTGTGGAAGGAGTTTGCCATGACCGCGCAACGGAAATGGTCTGCCGACGTCACCGAGCACAGCGACGCGCTGGACCTCGAGGAGCACATCTTCGAATCCCACGATCCGAGGAAGATCGCTGCCTCGTTGAAGCGATCGGCCGAGCACAGCGATCGGCGCAAGGCGGGGCCGTTTCAATCCGCCATGTCGATGCTGAATTTCTACATCAACCGCGCCGGCAAGAACCTGCCGGCGGCGCAGAAGAAAGTGTTGGAGGACGCAAAGGACGAACTGCGTGCCCTCTTCGGACGCCCGAGAGAAGATTAGAGCAATTCGGTTTTCCGTCCGGAATTGCGTCAAAACAAAAGATAGACCGGTTCGGCGTTTCCGTGAAACGATGAACCGTCCTAGCGGATCGACTTACCTCGATTTGATGACGCTGTCGGTATTGGCCAACAGTTTGCGCACCGCATTCCGCGCCGCGTCCGGCCGCTGCAGGCGGATGCTCTTCTCGATCGCCTCATGCAGCCTCTGCGCATGCTGCAAATCGTCCAGTTCGCGCGTCGTAAAAGCGAACAGATGATCGAATGCCGATTCGATCAGCACACCGAGCGGCACCAGCAGATCGTTGCCCGAGGCCCGCAGGATGGCGAGGTGAAAACGCGTGTCGGCACGGGTCCGCTCCTGCAGGTTCGTCGCCTCGCCCATCTCGCGGCAGGCCTGGCTGATCTCGGCCATCTGCTCGTCGGTGCGCCGCATCGCGGCAAAGGCGCTAGCCTCCGGCTCGATGATGTGGCGGAATTCCTGCACGGTCCTGAGGAACACCTCGCGGTCCGGCGAGGTCGCATACCAGGCCAGCACGTCGCGATCGAGCAGGTTCCAGCGTTCCTTCGGCTCGACCCAGCTGCCGATCTTCGGGCGTGACGCCAGCAGGCTCTTCGCCATCAGCATTTTTATGGCTTCGCGGACCGCCGAGCGGCTGACGTCGAAGGTCTCGGACCATTTGGCCTCGTTGGGCAGGATGGTTCCCGGCGGATAGTCGCCGCGCACGATTCTCAGCCCGATTTCGTTGGCCAGCGACGCGTGCACGCTCGACCCCGGCATGCGCGCCGCATCGGCCCGGCGAATACCGCTCGTGCGCTCGGCAGACGCCTCGGCCGCTGTCTTTCCCTTATTCGGCTTCGCGTCCCGCATAGCTCCACAAAGTCCGGATTTGGAGGCGTGTCAAGGAGATGAAATCGACGGCAGTGTCTCAGTTTGAATTTCCGCATCCGTCCCCTTGCGGACACCGCGCTTTGCCGAGCGTTCAGGCCGGAGAGGTATGAACGACTTCTCTTTGTTCCGACTGAATTCCTCGATCAGGAAATCAAGGAAGACGCGGATTTTCGGGGCAAGATGTTGCCGTGCCGGATAGACCGCATACAGTGTGGTTTCGACCTTGTTCCAGTCATCCAGAGCCGATTGCAGCCGGCCTGCTTTCAGGTCGCTCTCGACATAGGGATAGGGGATCAGACTGACGCCGAAGCCGGCGCGCAACGCATCGCGCACAGCAAGGCTTGAGGAGACCGAATATCGTCCGTCGATGGCGATCCGCTCGGTGCGGCCGTCCTTGCGGAACTCCCATATGTCCGCATGCCCCGAAAGGCTGAACCGGATGCAATTAGCCATCTTCAAGTCGGAAGGCGTTTTAGGCCGACCATGCTGCTCAAAATAAACCGGAGCTGCGCAAAGCACATGCGGCATGACCGCAAGCGTTCTCGCGACCAGGCTGGAATCCTCAAGATTGTCGCTGCCGCGAACGGCAAGGTCAAATCCCTCCCGCACGATATCGACGCGCCTGTCATCAAGGTGCAGATCGAGTTTCAAATCGGGATAGCGCGATAGAAACTCGGGAATGGCAGCCGAAAGCCGTGTCAACGTGACAGTCATCGGCGCGCTGACCCGCAACGTGCCGCTCGGCGCCGTCTTGATCGGACCGAGGACCTGGTCGGCCCTGGCCAGCGCATCGAGCCCATGCGTGACATGCTCCAGATAAATCCTGCCTTCTTCGGTCAGGGCCATGCGCCGCGTCGTCCGGTTGATGAGCCGCACGGCCAGATGCGCCTCCAACTCGGCGATGTTCTTGCTGATGGCGGGGGGAGAGAGACCGAGCCGCCGTCCGGCTTCGGCAAAGCTGTTCAGTTCCGCAACATGGCGGAAAACCTGCAACGCAGTCAGGCGATCCATCGCACTATTCTCTTTCAGTAAACAATGTCTTTCAATTGTTGCATATTATCCCTCGTTGGTAAATTCTATATCTGCTTCCCGAACGGCTTACTCAGGTTCGGAATGACATGATGACCAACCCCACAATCTCCCTTATCGAGCGACGCATGTCGGCCAATCGGTTCGATGCCTCGCACGCATTGACGGATACCGAGGTCGAGGAACTGGCACGTCTCGCAACGCGCGCGCCAACCGCCTACAACCTTCAGAATTGGCGGTTCATCGCCGTGCGGACGCCGGAAGCAAAGGCGCGGTTGCGCAGCCTCGCCCATGGCCAGACCAAGGTGCAGGAGGCAGCCGTCACCTTCATCATATGCGGCGTACTGCCCGACCACGCTGCCCTTACCGCAAGGCTGCTTCCTTTCGTGGAAGCCGGCTTCATGCCGGCGGATATGGCTTCGGGCTGGCAGGAAGGCGCCCACGAACAATATGCCGATCCTCGGGCAGCCCGTGATGAAGCCGTGCGCTCGGCAGCGCTTGGCGCTGCAACGCTGATTTTTGCGGCCGAAGCGCTGGGCCTCGTCTCCGGTCCGATGGCCGGCTTCGATGCCGAAGGCGTGGCACGCGAGTTTGGCCTTGGGCCGAATGAAGTGCCGGTGATGCTCGTCGCAGTCGGCCGCGCCGCGTCCGGAAACTGGCCGCAAAAGCCTCGCCGCCCTCTTGCCGAAGTTCTGGAGATCTTATGACAACGCGCCGTTTCGATCTGTTGCTTACAGCGACAGCACCCGCAATATGGGCAGTACCTATATCGTCACCACCGAGTTCCTGCCGAATTTTTCGCCGATGACGGTCGCAATGCTGCGTGCCTTGCCCGCCGGATTGCTGCTGCTCGCGATCGTCCGGCAACTGCCAACGGGCATCTGGTGGCTACGCAGTTGCGTGCTCGGAGCCCTCAACATCTCGATCTTCCTGAGCATGTTGTTTGTCGCCGCCTACCGGCTTCCGGGCGGGGTCGCCGCGACCGTGCTGTCGGTCCAGCCGTTGATGGTGATTTTCCTTGCCGCTGCCCTGCTTGACAGCCCTGTCCGTCGGTTGGCGATCGTCGCCGCCCTTGTCGGGATCGCAGGTGTCGCATTGCTGGTGCTGACCCCGAATGCGCTCGATGCGGTCGGCGTTGCCGCCGGCCTCGCCGGGGCGGCCTCCATGGCCTTCGGAAGCGTATTGGCCCGTAAGTGGCAACCGCCAGTATCGCTGCTTACCTTCACGGCATGGCAACTGACCGCCGGCGGTCTGCTGCTCGTTCCAGTGGCTCTGCTTTTCGAGCCTTCCATCCCGCTCCCGACCGGCGCCAACCTGCTTGGACTGGCGTGGCTCGGGCTGATCGGTGCGGCGCTGACCTATGTCCTCTGGTTCCGGGGCATTGCGCGACTGGAATCCGCAGTGGTGTCATCGCTGCTTTTCCTCAGCCCGGTGACCGCCGTGCTGCTTGGATGGGTATTCCTGGATCAGACGCTGACCTTGCCTCAGATCGCCGGCGTCGTTTTCGTCATCGGCAGCATCTGGCTGGCTCAACGCCCCAAGCGCAACGAGTCCTGAGCCTAATGCATGTCGCGCAAAAGTGTGCAGCGGTTTGCGATAACGACATGCATAAAACAAGAACCTAAAGCGCGTCGCATGAGGCCGGTCGAACGCGACGCGCTTTAGGTTGTTGACTTGTGTCGGCGGATTGTTCGGCACTATGATCAAGCGGCACTGCCGGAGGATTTGGATGCCACAACGCCCTTATGATGAGCGCCTGCTCCGTCAGGCGTTCGAAGTCGCGCGCAAGGCCCGCGATGCTGGCGAACATCCCTTTGGTTCGCTCCTCGCTGACAAAGACGGCAATGTGTTGCGCGAGCAGCCCAACGGTTACAAAGCCGGAGGGGGCGACCGCACCGCTCATGCCGAAAGGCTGCTGGCCTCGTGGGCGGGGATGAATTTCAGTCTCGAAAAGCTGGCCTCTTGCACACTCTACACTTCGGCCGAACCTTGCGCGATGTGCTCCGGGACAATCTATTGGGCGGGCATCGGACGGGTCGTCTTTGGGCAGAGCGAACATGACCTCAAGGGGTTGACGGGCGCACACGTCGAGAATCCCACACTCGACCTGCCCTGCAGGATCGTCTTCGAAGCTGGGCAGCGTCCGACTGAAGTCGTCGGCCCGCTGCTTGCCGATGAAGCGGCGCAACTCCAGGCCGAATTCTGGAAAGACAAGTAGGGTCAGGACTCATTGATTCAGAGGAAGAGGTGACTGCTGACGTGGACAACGACCTAGCGTTCGGACCCAAGGGCTACGACACCAATGCCATCCGCCATAAGGTCGAGGGCAGAGGGACGATGCCGAACATCCCGCCGAAGGCTAACCGGCGCTGGAAAAACTGCTTCTCACCGTTCCTCTACCGCGAGCGCAACGCCATCGAGCGCATGTTCAGGCGCCTCAAGGATTTCCGCCGCATCGCCACTCGG
>NZ_JAMYSE010000126.1:0-15961 GCF_040321795.1 Mesorhizobium sp. M0244
AACGGCCATCCACAGAGCCAGATCGAGGAACTCATGCCCTGGCGATTCCGGAAAACATCAAGCCCAAACCCATAGGTGATCGGCGAGGCGCTTACCCTGAGGCCAACACACCAACGGAGGAGCAGCTATGACTACCCTACCGCAAATCTCGCTGGCAAAACTGGCAACCGATGCAACGCGACACGATGAGCGCGAGCGCCTACGCCTGGCCTGCGAGGAGCACGGGTTCTTCTACCTCGAGCACGGAATCCCGAAAGAACAGATCGCAGAAGCGATACAGGCCTCCCGGCGGTTTTTCGCGTTGCCCCAGTCAACAAAGGAACGCTACGGTCACTCCGCCCAAGACGTTTACCCCGCTACTGCCCGTGGATACAGTCCGTTGCTCGGCGAGGTGCTACATCCCGACGCCGGTCCCGATCCGAAGGAAATGTTCGACCTCGGGATCGAGAACGAAGACGACCGGCGTCCGTTTGCCGGACGCACACGCCTTCCAGATGACACGTTGGCGCCTGGTTTCGCTCAAAGCCTGCTTGCATTGCAGGCTACGGTGGGTCAACGAGGTTGTGCCGCAGCTCGGGATCGCGCTCGCCGACCTGCTCGATATGGAAGAGGGCTGGTTCCAACGCCATTTCAACCCGCCGACGGTCCTGCAACGCTCGGCGGTGCATTCACCTCTCAAGCCGCCGAGTTCAGCGTGCTGCGGATCACGGTGTCGACAGCGTCTTCGAGGATGTCGAGCCCTTGACTAAGCTGACTCTCCCCGATGACAAGGGGTGGCAGACACTTCACAACCTCGTCATGTGGACCAGCGGTCTCGACAATGAGACCCCTCTGGAAGGCGGTGCTGATGACCTGCCCGGCAATCTCACCAGACTTGAGATCGATGCCCCGCATCATGCCACGACCCTTGGCTGACACGCAGCTTGGGTCGTATTTCTGCGCGATCTTCTCAAGGCGGCTTTTCAGCAGATTGCCTTTCTCCCTGACGGACGCTGCAAAGCTATCCGTGCGCCAGAAGTGCTCGAGAGCTGCGCGCGCCGTGACAAAAGCATGGCAGTTTCCGCGGAACGTCCCGTTATGCTCTCCGGGCTCCCACTTGTCGAGTTGTCGATCAATAAGGACGAGGGCCATAGGCAGGCCATAGCCTGATATCGATTTGGCCATTGTGACGATGTCCGGACGAAGTCCCGCTTCTTCGAAACTGAAGAATGCATCAGTCCGGCCAATTCCCGCCTGAATGTCGTCCACGATCAGCAGAGCTCCGTGTCTGTGCGTAACGTTCGCTAGATTGCGCAGCCAGGCCGTTCTGGCGACATTCAGGCCGCCTTCGCCCTGAACTGTCTCGACAATCACTGCCGCCGGGGCGTCCACGCCGCTGGAGGGATCCGAGAGCAGGTGATCAAGGTAGTCTGCGGTGTCTACAGTGGACCCAAGATACCCGTCATAGGGTAGCCGTGTGACGCCGCCGAGCAGCTGGCCGGCGGCCGCGCGGTGGTATCGGCTGCCGGTGCAGGAGAGAGCGCCAAGGCTCACACCATGAAAGCCGTTGGTGAAGGCTATGATGTTGGCCCGACCAGTGATCTTGCGCGCTAGCTTGAGGGCAGCCTCGACCGCGTTGGCGCCGGTCGGACCCGGAAACTGTACGACGTAGTCTAATTGCCGGGGCTTGAGGATCGTCTCATGGAATTCTCGCAGAAAAGATTCCTTGGCTTCGTTATACAGATCGAGGCCATGGGTGATGCCGTCGCCCCCAATGTAGTCTGCGAGCGCGGACTTCAGCTCGGGGGGATTGTGCCCATAGTTTAGACTCGAGCAGCCCATGAGAAAGTCGAGATAGGCTGTCCCATCGCGCGCAAACAGCTCGGCCCCTCGTGCCGTCGCGAAAACGACGGGAAAGCTGCGGGCGTAGCTGCGAACTTCGGACTCATGATGGTGGAAAATCGCAAATTGGTCTCCGCCATCTGATGGATTGCGGTTATTCATCGTTGTATCATGGGAATGAGTCGCCGATTTCACGGTTACGCCGGACTTCGGAAATGAGGCCACCGACCATTTAATCAGATCTACGGCGCGCTGCAGTATATCCTCCGTCCGAGCGCGACTGGGTGAAGCAGCGACAATGTGTCCGATGGTGTCTCGGTAGTCGCCCTTCCTCATAATCATCGCCTTAGGTTCTACATCCAACTTGACCTCTACAACACCTGGCACGGCAGCCGCCTGACTATCACCGTCGATCCATTCCAGGGTGCCATCACCATCCGGCAATAGAAAGCGAGCGGCCGCGGTGTGCGAATGCCTTTTGCGCAAATCCGATTCTGCGCCGATGACAAGTTTGATGTGCTCAATCACGAGGTCGACGCCGTAAGCTAGGTGGACCAGTTGGGGCTCAAGCGCGCCGGCAATACGCGGATTGACTTCGATAACGACCGGACCATGCTTCGTCCACCGGAGTTCTATGTTTGATGGGCCCCAACCAAGGCCGAGAGATCGCAAGCAGCTTAAGGAAACATCGGAAATCTTAGCATATTCCCGATCCGTTACCGGGGCCGGAAACGCCGTCTGCCGAAAGACAAAGTGGGGCTCGGGGCCAAACTCAACAGCCACAATCCCTATAATCTCATTTGCCATTATCTCGACGCTATAAAACGGACCCTGTACAAAATCCTCGATCAATATCCTTGGTGTAGTATCGTTACCTTCGCTCAACATTCGCCGAAAATGTTTGACTAGTTCGCCAACGTCGCGGCACAATCGAACACCAATGCTACCGCTACCCACGGCGGGCTTGACAATCACCGGAAAACCGATCTCCGCAGCAGCACGTTTCACTTCTGTCTCATCCCTGGCTAAGCGATAAGCAGGTACTGGAATGCCCGCCGCCAAGAGAAGCTCACGTTGAACAAATTTGTCAGCGCAACGTTCAACGGACGTGGGATTCGGTCCCGGTAGACCGAAATGTTGGCAAAGTTTGCCAACTGTCGCATAGACCGACTCGTCACCGCCCGAAAACCCGGTGATGCCGACGATTTCATATGTCGCGCGTAACTGAGAACAAACCCCGATCAGCTTGTCGAGATTGCCAGTCTCTGCGCGAATCGCTTTGGTTCCTTCGGCCGCAAGATAGTCATATTGACCTGGATCAGCCGCAAGGGTAATGGGGTAAAGACCAAGACGCTCGGCCCCTCGAATGTACCTCAGGCCATTGCCTCTGGAATGACCTTCAATGAGGATGAGTGCTCTTTTGCCCATGGACATTTCCCCTTCGGTCTCAAATGGTCCGTGTGTTGCTGCTGATATTGTCGGCGTTAAACTGCCAATATTTTCTGCCATGTTACTATTGACTTCTGGATACGTGAAATCTGAACTCTTTAGGTCTCGTTGGCAGTATGATCCTGATCCGAAAATAGCTTTCGAAAAAAATGCCTTCCAGAACCCCGTGGGTAGTTGGGCAGATAACCAAAATTGTCATATCCAAGAGATTCATAGAATCCCGGCGCCTGGAACTGATAAGTGTCCAGCCACACGCCGACACATCCTCGTCGAAGCGCCATATCCTCTGCTTGTTCTATTAACTGCGATCCAATTCCTGTGCCTCTGTATTTCTGCGGAACGAATAACAACTCAACATGCATCCAGTCGTAATAGAATTTCGCCCAGAGGCCACCTATTGTGTGTTCTCTTTCTGGTTCCTTGATGAGTAGCGCAATGGGATCCGGTTTGTAGGGAATAGCCCTCGCAGCACTAAAGATTTCTAGGGCATCCGATATGGCCCTGCGGTCTAGGTCGGTCGGATGTTCTCTCGGTTCAATTAGCCAATCCATTTCGACTTGCTTCCTGTCCAATTAACGTATGTATGTCACAGTTCATGTGTCGCTTGAAGAGAACGGCATATACCAGTGCAACTCCATAGTGATTCCTTTTCGCAGAGATTGTCGATGTAGATTTGCGGTTGCACGAAGAGAAGCTGGATCATACATGCGCCACTTGGGCTAGAGTGCTGCTCTGGGGGAGCCATCGCGCACGGCGAACGTGATCGTCCCGTCCTCCTTAACCTCGGCTTCGTAGAACATACGATCACGGATCGAATTGTCGCTGTTGAACGTCAGCACTCGCGGCTTGATCTCTGCGATCTGATACTCCGGAATATATGCAGAAGAGCAAATAATTACTTCATCTCCAATCTGGCAGGTCCGAGCAGCAGCTCCGTTGAGTACGCAGCAACGAGAGCCGCTAATACCGTAGATGACATAGGTGCTTATTCGCGCGCCGGAATATTTGTTCCAGATGTCCACGAACTCCATAGGAAGAATGCCTGCCTCATTACAGAGAATGGGATCCAAAGTGATTGAGCCATGGTAATTAAGATCTGCCTCTGTGACAGAGAGCCCGTGAAGTTTTGCAACAACGACTTTTTTCATTGTACGTTCCTTTTTTGCTGCTGTGCTCGGTTTGTTCGAAACTTCGCAGGTTGCGTCATCCTACGAGGAGGTTTACGGCGGAAGGACTAAGCTATTGCGCTTCGCGGATGTGCCTCTCCCATGACATTTCTCGTTCAATTTTGTCGCAGCTCTGCCACATAACAAAGTTCCGTCAGTGGCTCAGCAGCCCCGCCTATAAACATGCAAACGTAATGCCAATCGGTTGGATGAGATGACGGACGAAAAGTTCCTAAAGGTTTCCCTGGCTTAGCCTTTAGCGCCCAAAGACTGCTCCACAAGTGACTGTCGCAGGCTCGACAAAGCATGTGCTGAACATACGCTGGATGCGCGCCCCGCTTTGCTCCTCGCCGATAGCTCCACGCCGGAACGCTACTAACGCAGACTATTCATGAGCCGTGGTGTTAGTGCGGGCTGAGCGTACGGTCATGCAGTGGTGAGGCGTCTTCGACAACTTCCCCACTGCGCATTGCGCAGCCCGCAAGCAGCGGGAGGATCGCTCGATCGCGGATATAGCGCGACTTGTCGGGCTCCCGTCGGCCATCACGCTGCACATCGGGCCGATCCGGGAAGTAAGGCAGGACTCCTGTCGTAGAGCTGAGGGCGGCAAATCGATTCGGCCAGGCTGTCTGCGCACACTTCCCCCTCTCCTGTGTAGGCGCAGAAGTCTGCTCACAGCCGAAGCTGCGTTGGCGACCGCTCTTCGGCGAGCGGTGCGTCATCATTGTAGTGCCCCGCCGGGTGGCCGGCATCAGTCGCCTCACGGCGGTGTAGGCGCCGTTCATAGCCGCGCTCACGGATGTCGCGCGTCAGGCGCACGGCCGAGAGGCAGGGGTAAGCTGTGATCCCGTTCGCGCAGAGAGTTGACAAATGGGCCGCTCGGCGAGGCCGCCAGCGCCGCCGCTTCACGGCTCTGACGTCCCCGTAGATGGCCGCGATATCCAACGTCGCCAAGAGCGTGACGGGTACGATCGCGCATGCTGGCCGGTCCTGCCGCCGGTAACGAAATAGTGGCCGCTGGGTTCGCCCCTCGATGATCATGGACCGATCGGACCTAACAACCCGTATCCGACGCCAGAAAAATTACCGTCTCGTTACCCGCTCCGTTTCAATTTCGTGGAAAAACATCTTTGCCACACTGGTGAAACGCCGTAGGAAAGGGGGCTTCGCTGGCCCATACCGATCAACGATTACCAACTGCGGCGCAGGTAGATCCTCGACTATGCGTTTGCGCGTCAAACGATCGCTGTCTGGACTTCCTCGACCGAGGGGCCGCATGTTGAGAATTGAAAAACCGAATCCGCAGGCGACTGCGGCCCGCACGGACTCATAGCTACGGGTTCTAAAACCCACTTTTGGCCGTTCTCCAACGATATCGAACAAGGTCAACAAGTATGCGGAAGTTTGCGGCAAGTCGAGAAGCACCAGAGGCAACCGCACGAGTTCGGTCAGGCTAACTTCAGCATGCTTGGCCAACTCACTCTCAACGTGCAACAGAGCATGCGGGGGAAAACGTGCCAAAATCGTGGCATCCCCAGGAAGCCCTGCACCTATGTCATAGGTGAGCACGGCGTCAACAGTATTGCCTTCCAGCCACCTTAGGAGTTGTGGCTGCTCGCCCTCGAACAACTGGACCTCAACCCCTTCCTGGTCGATGAAACGACGCAAAAGCTCGGGCATAAAGAGAGCCCCGAAAGGTTCGAAACAACCTAGCCGAACAATCATAGGCGTCTTGGGGCTGTGCCTCTCCATTGAGCGCGCGAATTCTGCTTCCGCCGCAAGCAGCAGGCGCGCTGAAGCTAAGAAGCGCTGACCCGCAGGCGTCGCGACAACGCCGCGTGAGGGGCGTCGCTCAAACAACCGAGCCCCCATCTCGATCTCAGCGGCGTCGACAGCCGACAAAATGGATGATTGCGAAATCCGGCAGGTGCGGGCCGCCGCAGCGATCGAGCCCAATTCTGCAACAGTCGCAACATAGCGGAGCTGGCGGAGTGACATATCCATAACTACATCCCATGCATCAAAGCGCACCAAATAATGCATTTTATAGAGTTTTGATTTTCTTGCATACTGCGCTCGCAGGGAGAGGAAACTTGGAATTGAAGACCGCGGGCAGTGGCATGAACTTGCCGGAGATAGGGGGGTCGGAACTTAATCGCTTCGACGTCCAAAGCCTCGCGGCAGCGTATCGAAATAAACAGCTTTCGCCTGTCGAAATAACCCAGGCGGCCCTCGCGCGAGCCACTGAAATACAAGGGTCGCTAAACCCGTTCACCTTCCTTGATCCGGAAAATGCCCTGGCGACGGCTCGCTCCGCCGAACGAAGATGGGCGAAAGGTGAGCCGCTCTCGCCGATAGATGGCATTCCCACTACACTGAAGGACATCGTTCATGTGCAGGGATGGACTGTTCGATATGGTAGCCGTACGACCGACCCAGCGCCCATGCATCGGGATGCTCCTTCTGTCGCTCGTTTGCGTAAGGCCGGCGCCGTCTTTATTGGCCAGACAACCACACCTGAGTTCGGCTGGAAAGCGGTAACTGACAGCCCTGCATTTGGGGTCACCCGCAACCCGTGGAACCCAACCCGCACACCTGGCGGCTCCTCGGGAGGAGCGGCCGTTGCGGCAGCCTGCGGGGCAGGCGTCTTGCACCTTGGCACCGACGGCGGGGGTTCAATTCGAATTCCCTCTTCATTCACTGGGATTGTAGGCCACAAGCCCACTTACGGGCGAGTCGCTGCCCATCCTTTAAGTTCATTTGGCACGGTAGCGCATATTGGACCAATGACGCGCACAGTGGCTGATGCTGTTGCAATGTTGGAAGTGGTGTCCGGGCGCGATTTGCGCGACTGGACCCAGCCCCCCATTAGGTATCCGAAGTTGAATGTGTCCCGTCTCGATTGGAAGGGAAAGCGCATCGGTTATTGGAAAGAACCTTGCGTCGGCTACGTTGAGCCTGCCGTGGCCGCGGCGATTGAAGGCGTCGTGAATGACCTTGAGGAAGCGGGCGCTATAGTCGCGGAGATACGCCTTCCGGAACAGGAAACTCTCCTCGAACTCTTCTACGCTCACTGGTATGTCGGAGCGGCAAACAGGTTAGCTTCGATCGATCCTGAGAAGTGGTCCACCCTCGACCCAGGTTTTCTTAACGCGGCCAGTGCGGGGCAAGGCTATACCGGCGTCGAACGCATGGCTGCGGAGATACGGCGCGCTAGGTTCGGAGCCGCCATGGACGCCTTGCTTGCGCAACATGACTTTATCATCTCGCCGACTGTCCCGGTGCTGCCATTCGAAGCCGGCCACGATACTCCGCCTGGAGGCGACCTACAAAGCTGGGTCTCGTGGTCTTCATTCAGCTTTCCGATCAATCTCAGCCAGCAGCCTGCTTCAACTGTGCCGTGCGGGCTGACCGAGGATGGATTGCCCATAGGCATGCAGATTATCGGCGCACGCGGGGAGGACAGCGACGTCTTAAGCGCTGCGCTATCGTACGAAGAGATGTATCCACATCGCTTCCTGAGTTGTAACCGAGCAAAACAGCCGTCTAATCGAGAAAAAGGGGAATGGCAATGACAAACGTACGCAAATGCTTTGCAGTCTCAATGCTGTCGTTATTTATCGCTGGGGCGACTAACGTTTCATATCGGAGCGCGTTAGCTCAAACGATTGATGAGGTGAAGGCGAACGGCGCAACGATCGCAATCGCCAATGATCCCCCCTTGATGACCATGAACGCAGACGGTTCTCCGGGCGGTTTGGGACCAGAAATGGATGCAGCTATTCTCGCGGAGGCGGGCATCACCAAGTACTCGGGTCAGGTCATGGAATATGGTGCGATGATCCCCGCACTGCAATCGAAACGCGCCACACTGTCTACGAGCGGGGCCCTCTACATCAAGCCTGAGCGTTGCGAGGCGGTCCTTTTCTCGGATCCGGTCTCGTGCAATGCCGAGGTCTTGATCGTGCCCGCCACGCTAGCCGACAAGGTGAAAACCTACAAGGACATTGCTGAGCAGGGTCTGACGATAGGCGTATGCGGTGGGTGTTATGAGCAGAAGTTGGCGCTGGCCGCTGGAGTGAAGGAGGACAAAATCGTTGTGTTCCCCGACGCGACCAGCGGCATTAAGCTTCTGACTGACAAACGCATCGATGTCTACGCTCACGACTCCTACACGGGGGCGGCGATGTTCAAAAGACTGAACCCCAAGGAAATGCGATTCGTCCGTCTGGACGACCTCAAATCCTGCGCGGCTGCCGGCTTCAACAAGGATAGCTCCGCCTTGCGCGACGCATACAATGATGGTCTTCGTAAGATTCGCGCCGATGGGAAATATATTGAGATATTGAAAAAGTACAATTTCGAAGAAGGCGCGCATGTCGAAAATGTAACCACGGAAAACCTCTGCGCCAAGTGAGGCGTTTCTTGACGAGAAAGGGACGCACCCCGAAAGCGGTGCTTCCCTTTCCAACAAGTGCGGCCACGATACCGACTGGCCGTCTATGAGCCCAAGGACCGACGTTCTCAGTCGATTGCGGGCCATTGCTTCCGGGAGCTGTCATGGCATCGCCTATGGTCCAATTCACCGACGTGCGCAAACTATACGGCGCGCATCCCGTTCTGACCGATCTAAGTTTCAGTGTGTCGCCTGGAGAGAAACTGGCGCTGATTGGCGCGTCAGGCTCGGGCAAGACCACAATCCTGCGCATCTTGATGACCCTTGAAGAAATTGAAGGCGGCAGTGTCGCCATCCAGGGCGCTCCACTGTGGAACCCTAGCATGGCGAAGCTAAGTACGCGGCAACGCGAAACTCAGCTCGACGAGATGCGCCGAAACATCGGCATGGTGTTTCAGCAATTTAATCTTTTTCCCCACATGACAGTCCTGCGCAACGTGACCCTGGCGCCGATCCTGACTCAAGGGCTTTCTCAGGCAGCCGCCAAGGTTTTGGCCATGGAACTGCTCGACATGGTGGGCATGGCGCACAAAGCAGACGCACTCCCTGCCGAACTGTCCGGTGGCCAGAAGCAACGTGTGGCGATAGCACGGGCGCTGGCACTGAAGCCAAAAGTCATGTTGTTCGATGAGGTCACCTCGGCGCTGGATCCCGAGCTTGTCGAGGAAGTTCTCAATGTGATGCGCAAACTGGCGGTCGAGACCGACATGACGATGCTGCTCGTGACCCACGAGATGAGTTTCGCCCGCGATTTTGCTGATCGCGTGCTCTTTCTGGACGGCGGGCGCATCGTAGAGGAAGGCCCACCCAAAGACATCTTCTCGAACCCGCAGCAAGAACGGACCAAGCAATTTCTTCACAAGATTGTGGCCGCGGGACTAAGTCTTTAGATGCCATCGTCTATTGAATTCTTGCCCATCATCCTCAGCGGAGCGATCTTAACCATAGAGCTCACGCTTATGGGAGGCCTCTTGGCGCTCGTCGTGGCTTTCGTGGTGGGTTTTGCACGCCTCGCGAACACTGTCTGGCTTCGGTTGCCGGCCAGGGTCTTTATGGAGTTTTTCCGAGGCAGCTCGATGCTTGTCCAGCTGTTCTGGGCCTATTTCGTGCTGCCTTTGGCGGGAGTGTCGCTGACTCCGTTTCAAGCAGGGGTGCTCATCCTGGGTCTTAATTCGGGTGCCTACATGTCGGAAATTGTCCGCGGCGCCATGCTGGCATTGCCACGTGAGCAGTTCGAGGCATGTATCGCGTTAAACCTGGGACGTTGGGAGCGGCTTAGATACGTGCTCTTGCCTCAAGCCTTGCGGCTGATGATCCCACCCTTCTCGAATAGCGCTGTTGAACTGCTGAAATCAACCTCCGTCGTCTCATTGATCTCGCTTTCGGACATGACTTTCCGCGCGCAGACCGTGCGTGCGCAAACGGGCGACGCGTCGGTACCGTTCACCACCATCCTAATCCTCTACTTCGTGCTGGCGACGATCCTGTCGTCGCTTTTTAGCGCCGTCGAACGACGACTCCGGCCCACTACAGGGCGAAGGACCTAACATGGAATGGGATTGGTCCTTTGCGCTGCAGATTACCCCGCTGCTAGCACAGGGCGTGAAGATAACAGTATACGCCAGTCTTTTGGCGTCTGCGCTCGCCATGTTGGCTGGGTTGGGGATTGCAATTCTGAGGCGCTCGGCCGGCCCTGTCATGGGATCGGTCGTTCGGTTCAGCATCGGCTTTGTGCGAGGCACTCCACTTCTGGTGCAGCTTTACTTCACGTTTTACGTCCTGCCCGATGTCGGTATTTACCTAAGCCCTCTCACAGCGGGAGTGATTACGCTAGGCATCCACTATTCGAGCTATACGTCCGAGGTATACCGGGCCGGTATCGACAATATTGATCGGGGCCTCTGGGAAGCGGCCAAAGCCCTGAACCTGACCCGACTACAGACCTGGCGGTACGTTATCGTGCCGCTGGCGGTACCCCCGATGTTGCCCGCGCTCGGGAATTATATTGTTGCGATGTTCAAGGAAACTCCGTTGCTCTCAGTGATTACCGTAATTGAACTGATGGGCGAGGCACGGATCATCGCCAACATTCACTATCGATACCTTGAGCCGATGACTATGGTGGGACTGTTTTTTCTAGCGGTCAGCGTACCCTCTGTCATCGCTCTTCACTATCTCGAGAAACACTACGGAGTAGAGCAGAAGCGCCACCGTAATATGCGTATATTTTGAAGGCACGCTTAGGTCATTGTCCCGGCGATATGTAGCGACATAGGGATCCTTCGTATTGTGTCTTCATAATTTTCCGGTCAGCATTGGGCCAGGTTGAATTGTTATCGATCCAAATTCCGAGGAGGCAGTACATGACGATATACAGGGGTCCGCAGGCGTTCCCACGAACAGAATATCTAGGCAGGCTGGCCGCGGTAAAAAAAGAGATGTCACGGCGCGACCTCGACGCGCTTGTCGTTACTTCCGCCAGCGACATTACCTATCTAACAGGCTATACAGCACTGTCAGGTTACGTGCCGCAAGGACTTGTGGTGCAGATCGCAGAGGAAGAACCGACGTTCATTCTGCGCCGTATGGATGCTCCGGCGGCCATCCATGAAACTTTTCTCGATCCCACGAAAATCATCGGCTATCCGGAGGCACTTGTCGGTAATCCTGATAAAGACGGCTACGATACAATTATCGACTTCTTGCTAGAGTCGGGCCTTGGAAACCGCGGGGTAGGGGTCGAAATCAGTAACCTTTTTTTTCAAACCGCGGAGAAATTCAAGAGCCGGTTGCCCAAGGCCAGGATAGTCGACTGCACCAAAGCAGTTGCCTGGATACGCCTCGTCAAGTCCGATCGTGAGATTGAAGTTATGCGCGAAGCGGCTGCGATTTCCGATGCAGCGATTCTGCGCGCGGCCGAGGTCATACGGCCAGGGGTGAGGGAGGCTGACGCGATCGCTGAAATTCTAGGCACGCTGGCGCGCGGCGCCAATGGCAAGCCCGGAACAATGATCCAACAGATTGGTTTGTGCTCCTCGCCGCGCACCGGCACCTGTCATATCCCGTGGAGTGAGGACGTTTTTCGTGATGGCTCGCAGATCAACCTTGAACTTGGCGGTGTGCGCTACGGCTATTGTGCCGGCATAATGCGCACATTTTCGATTGGCGCGCCATCTGACCGACTACGCCGAATCCACGATGCGGAGGTTGCAGGGCTTGAGGCTGCGCTTGAGACGATCCGGCCAGGATGTACCTGCAGCGATGTCGCCAACGCATTCTACCGTACAATTGAGAAGGCGGGTTTCAGAAAAGAGTCACGCTGCGGCTATGCCCACGGTATTGGTTGGCTGGAGCCAACCGCCAGTCTCAAAGACGGCGATATGACGGAACTGAAGGCCAACATGACGTTTCATCTGATGCTGGGAAATTGGATCGATGAGGATTTTGGATACGTTATCAGCGAGACCTTTCGGGTGACCGACACGGGAGCGGAAGTGTTGACCAGTGCGCCACGGCAAATCTTCCAGATCTAAGCCCCAGCGCCAGACGAGGGAGATCGTAGTTGTTTGGTCCAATTAATAACGAGGTTACGAGGCGATGAAAGGCATAGGCTTGATAACGCTCTCTACCGATCCGGTCGGAGAGCACTCCTTTAAGGCGGAGATGGCGAGTTATCCGGTACGAATTTTTACAACTCGCACCTCCTATGACGAGGCCGATCATCACGCTGGGGGCTTTATCCCGATACCTGATTGGCCTATTTTGCTGGCAACGCTACCGCCCGGTGATTTGGTGGACTTGATAGCGTTTGCGTGCACCTCCGCGACCATTGCGCTTGGAAATGAGACGCTTCTCAATCATCTTAGTTCCGCGCGGAGCGGCCTTCGCTATACGTCGCCAGGAATAGCATCAGTCACGATGATGCAACGGTTCGGCATCAAACGAATCGCGTTGCTCACTCCGTATGGCCCTACTCTGCACAATAAATTCGCGCCGTATTTTGCATCGCACGGCATCCAAGTGATCGCCGCGCATTCGCTGTCGCAGCCCATGAATCTTGTTACCGATGATGACATTGCCCGCGTGCCGATCGAGCGCATCCAATCCGAGCTGGAGGGGCTTTTGGATTCAACGGGTCCATTGGATGCGCTATTCGTCTCGTGCGCAGCCTTCTCGATCGGGCGACAAGACCTTGCGCGACTTGGAGATGTCCTGGGTCACCCAGTGCTGGGTAGCGTAAATTCGATGGCTTGGCATTCTCTGGATCTGCTTGGCGAACACAGTCGCCGCGACGAGTTAGCGGCGGAAATTGGTTTGCCGCGAAATGAGACCTAGGCGTCGTTCCAAAGACGATTAGGTGGAACGCGGATTGCCCTTCCGCTAATCTGCTGACGCTAGCCATCTGAGCGGGTGCCAAATAGCGGTCGAACTTTCGCGGGGGTTCATTCACCCTGCTCCGGAAACGATGAAAGTGATTTTGATCAGATGCGTGCCAGGAGGAGCGCAACAATATGAACCCTCGGATCAACAGTCTCCTTACCAGTTCCGAACATGAGGCGCTGCTAGAATTGCGCCACGCGTTGCATCGGGAGCCGGAACTATCGAACAACGAGTGGAAGACACAACAGCGTATCCGGGAAACATTGGAAAGATTCGGTCTTATCGGCGCGAAGGTGTTTCATGACACGGGGCTCTACATTGACATTGAGGGAACAGCTTCGGGACAGAGACGCTCGCTTGCAGTGCGGGGTGACATTGATGCTCTGCCGATAAGCGAGCATAGGGAGGATCTGCCTTATCGGTCTCGGGTAGAGGGGATGATGCACGCGTGCGGCCACGACATGCATGCTTCAATCGCCATGGGCGTTGCGTTGGCCTTTTACAGGTTACGGCACAATTTTGCCGGGAGGCTTCGCGTGGTGTTCCAGCCGGCTGAGGAAGCCGAGCCCCTTGGAGGACGGTCTGTTGTGGAAGCGGACTTGCTTGCCGGCTTCGATTGCGCCGTGGGCTTCCATGTCGATCCCTCCATGCCTCGTGGGAAATATGGTGCTCTTCCCGGTGCAGTCACCCAATCCGCAGACCAGTTCAGCGTAACTGTGACGGGTAGCTCCGCGCACGGAGCAACTCCGCACGCTGGCGTTGATGCCATCACGATCGCCGCTGCATTCATCAACGAGGTCCAAAAGATCGTGTCGCGGGAAATGCCTGTAGATGATAGATCAATCATCACCATAGGTACAATTCATGGAGGACACGCAACCAACATAATTTGTCCTTTGGTTGTGCTAGAAGGCACGATCAGGACAAGCAGTCCGGCACGCCGGGCTCAGCTATCCCAACGGGTGCGGGAAATCGCACAAGGTGTCGCGGCAATGCACCGCGGCAAAGCCAAGTGTGTTATATCTTCAGGTGAGCCTGCAGTGATAAACGACGCCAATATGGTCAACCGGTTTCGCAGCACGGTGCTGGAGGTGGCTGGGCCCGATGCCTTTTCGCAGGACATTTCGCGCAGCGGCAGCGATGATTTCGGCTTCTACGCTCAATGCATACCCTCCATCTATTTCTTGTTCGGCAGCGGCGAGCCCGGCAAGAACTCTGGCCTCCATACACCGACTTTCGCCGTTTCGGACGAAATTCTCATTCCCACAACTGAGCTAGCCATCACGTACTGTTTTGCCCTGCTCGAGGGATAAAAAAACCGTTTGGAAGCCAGATGTAGTGGATCGGGCGGCCGACGTGTTTCGCTGGAGCTTGAAAGCAATTGGCGACGTGCTTTCACCCCACCGAGACCGGCACTTTCTCTGGGATTAGGCGGCGCGCAGAGGATGCGCTGGTCGAGACCGGCGTCGTCCCGGCGCAGATCGAGCGCGGCACCAATTGTGAGCGTGGAGTCTTCATTGAAGCCGCTGGGCAGCAATTTCACAACAGCCCGCCTGCCCAGGATTTCAGAAGCATTTTCTTCCGGTCTTATGATCGGCGGTACGCTTTTGTTCCACCAGTATAAGCCATCGAAAAATTCGATTTCTGCAGCATCTGTGGGGCGCCCGCATACGGACGAACCCCAATAATTAACCAGCAAAGCGCACTTTGCTGCTAACCTTATCAAGGACGACTCGGGCTTAAACGCGTCGAACATACTAACGGGTAGGTGACCTCGCATAGCGCTCATTTTAGTCTCTATTCCTCGCCCATCGAACCGGGACAGCGTGTTGAGGCACCACACCTGCCAGCTCCAAGGACGCGCGGTAGATCGAAATGTCTCGTGCGCATCCCTTAGAAACGACGGCTTTCTGTCTGCGCGGCTGGTTGTTATGCTTCAAACGCCAATGTTAAGCCTGCGAGCGGGATCCGGTGCGAGCCTGCTGGGGAATGGCGACGCGATGGATATAGCGAGCGGCTGCAACTATTCATCGACGTGCACTTCATTTTTCCAGGCTGTAGGCAGCAACTTCTGATCATGCAAAACGCCAGCATTCCGCCTTGCTGTGCGCACGGCCAAGGCTACAAGGTATCCCCCCATTGCAGACCGTTGCAGAGGTAATGATTCCCCCTCCCGATGGGGTCGATAGTACGCGTCCGAGGAGGGCCGCCTTGCGGGCGAACGGAGGGTGTAGCTGACTGTCGGTATGGATATCGCTACTGACTGTCGCCAAGTCACTCGTCTCGAGATTGTTGACACTGGCCGCCGGCGCCGCTGGTCGGAGGGGGAGAAGCTGCGGATCGTCGAGGAGAGCTATTCGGCTCCGCGGCAGGCATCCGCGACAGCGCGGCGTCACGGGATTTCCACCCCACTGCTGTTTGCCTGGCGCAAGGCGCATCGCGAGGGTCGGCTTGGCGAAGGTGGCGTCTGCGGTTTCGTGCCAGCGATGATCGTACCGGAGCAGCCAGAGAAAGGTCCAGAACCGGCTGGTGCGTATTCCAATGATTCCGGACAGTGATTCCGAGACGAAACCGGACACCTATTCCGATAGAATGTGAGCGTGACGAGCACCCCATCTTGCCTGAGGGCTATGCACTGGGGAGATTTGCCGCCTGATTTGCGGCAGCGAGGAGCGCAGGCGCATGGAGT